>JAIOYC010000116.1 GCA_021741325.1 Alphaproteobacteria bacterium | reverse complement strand
GCCCCCCGATAAATACGAGCAGTGGAAAACCATCTCCATCAGGTTTGACCCACGGGAGATGCTTTGATTTTAGGAATGCCCCAGAAAATCCCAGAAATTACCGGGTCTGTTCGGATTCCAGTTTTCCGGATTCTGTAAGGGCGGCGGGGGAAGAGTCCCAATTTTAATCGGTGTTCCTGCGGTAAGCGTTTTTTGCGGGCTGTTCGCCTGATGAAATATAGGCGCGACAGGCTCTGCGTTGATGCTCTCGATTTTCAGGCGCCTTAAAAATTCATCCATTTATTCTTCTCCTGCCTTTATTGTCTTATTCCACGAAATGAAATATTACCCATAATTGTTAAAAATGCAAATGAGGGTGGGTTTTTTCTATCTTGCAATGCAATAAAAATGGAACCATCCGCTCAAGAAAGCAAATTGCGTATGTTGGAATTTATCGGGCAAGCTTATCTTTTTATCTTCCCTGTTTGCCCAATCTGCCTATATTGTCTTTCGGTCTGCCTCTCACCCGTTTTTCAGGATTCGCGATGAAAAAAATTATTCTCCTGGCTTTGCTTCTGCTTTCCCCGCTTTCTGCCCGCGCCGAGCTTCGGGTGGATATTACGCGCGGCGTGATCGAGCCGATGCCCATCGCGATCACGGCCTTTGCCGAGGCGCCCGGCTCCACCAACGGTTATGGCGCGCAGGTGCCGCAAGTCGTGGCGGCGGATCTGGCGGGCTCGGGTCTTTTCAAGCCGCTGGATCCGCAGTCCTTTGTACAGTCGAGCGCCTCGATCCAGGCTGATGGCGTGCGCTTCCCCGAATGGCGGGCCATCGGCACGCAGGCGCTTGTGACCGGCACCGCCAGCCAGCAGCCTGACGGGCGCACGCGGGTGGAATTCCGTCTGTGGGATGTGTTCTCACAAAAACAGATCGCGGGCATGGCCTATACGACGACGCCTGAAAACTGGCGGCGTATCGCGCATATCATCGCGGATGAAATCTACAAGCACCTCACGGGCGAGGATGGATATTTCGACACGCGGATCGTCTATGTTTCGGAATCCGGTCCGGCGCAGAAACGGGTCAAGCGCCTGGCGATCATGGATCAGGACGGGCAAAATAGTAAGTATCTGACTGACGGGCGGGAATTGGTCCTCACTCCGCGCTTTTCGCCGACCCAGCAGCAGATCGCCTATATGTCCTATGGAGCGGGGGGGCCCAAAGTCTATCTCTATGATATCTCGACGGGCCGGCATGAGCCTCTGGGAAATTTCCCCGGGATGACGTTTTCGCCGCGTTTCTCTCCGGATGGGCGCAAGGTGGTCATGAGCCTGGCGGTGGACGGGAACACCGAAGTATACGAAATGGATCTGGGGTCGCGCGCGAAGCGGCGCATCACCAACAGCACGGGGATCGATACCGCCCCCTCCTATGCGCCTGATGGACGGCGGATCGTGTTTGAATCCGACCGGGGCGGTACGCAGCAGCTCTATACCATGAACGCGGATGGCAGCAACCAGCAGCGCATTACGTTCGGGCAGGGGCGCTACGCCAATCCCGTCTGGTCGCCGCGCGGGGATCTGATCGCCTTTACCCGCATGTATCAGGGCAAGTTCTATATCGGGGTCATCCGTCCCGACGGCTCGGGCGAGCGCCTGATCACCAACGCCTATCACGTGGAGGGGCCGACCTGGTCGCCCAATGGCCGGGTTCTGGCTTATTTCAAGGAACGCCCTTCGGGCAATTCGCGTCAGGCGAAAATCTACACGGTGGACATCACGGGCTATAACGAGCGGTTGCTCCAGACGCCTCAGGATGCATCGGATCCTGCCTGGTCGCCGTTGAATAAGTAGAAGGCCCGGACGATAGAGGCGGCCTGCACTCAAACACGTACCGGCCTTGTTCCACGGCGACGGGGGTCGGAAGGCGGGTCATTTCAAACGCATCATAGCCTTCTTTGAGGTTCAGCCAAAAAGGCAGGGAAGGGGAACTTCCCACGGCCGAAAGGTTCTCCGCGCTCATCCGGAAGGGAAAGATATGCACTGGCACGGCGGCCTGTCCGCGCCGCAGGCTTTGTTCGGTGAGGAGATAGATATCCTCGATGAGCGGATCCGTCATGGCGAAGCACCCCTCGGATTTGCAATCCCCATGGATCATGAGCTTGTCGCCGGTGCGTCCTTGAGCCAGGTCATAAGGGTTGGGGTATCCCACATTCATAGCCAGATGATAACGGCTTCCGGGCCAGAGGCGCTCAGGCGTGATGCTGTAAAATCCTTCCGGTGCCTGCTTATCGCCCTGCTTCACTTTTGGCCCCAATGCGCCCGCCATGGCGCAGATGGGATAGGTCTTGAACGGTTCATATGAACCATTATCCGGGTCATACAGCCATGTTTCCAGGATTCCTTCCTGCTTGAATATGCGGATATAAAGCGGCGCGCCAGGCTCGAGCCCCTGGGCGACGATCTCTTCCTTTAGCGCGGGCCATTTCCGGGCGCGGATCAGATTGACCTTCTGCTCCGGTGTCATCGGCGCGCAGGCGGACAGAAGCCCAAGCACCAAAAAGATGGCGGCGAGCGTGTGTTTTTTCCTGGAAAAGATCACAAAAGACCCTCGCTTTTAAAGCTCGTGTAGCCGTGCCGGGAGATAATGATGTGATCATGGATCGTGATCGAGAAAGGATCGGCGGCGCGCTGGATCGCCCGGGTCATCTCGACGTCGGCCTGGGAAGGGCGGGGGTCGCCGCTGGGATGGTTGTGCACCAGGATCAGCGCGGTGGCTCCGAGCTCTAAGGCCCGCTTCATGATTTCGCGGGGATAGGCGGAGGTCTGGTCCACGGTGCCCGATGTCTGGATTTCATCTCCCATCAGCTCGTTTTTCTTGTTCAGGAAGAGAATGCGGAAATGCTCCCGTTTTTCGTGGGCCATCGTGGCGTGACAATATTCCATCAGCCGCGTCCAGGAATTCAAAACAGGCTTTCTCATGAGCTCCTGTTTCAGGGCGCGGTGCGACGCGGCGGTGAGCGCCTTGAGGGTCGCTGCCGTGGATTCGCTGATCCCGTTCACTTGCAGAAGGTCGTGAATTTCGGCGTTCATCAGCCCGGGCAGGCCGGAAAAGCGGGCCAATAAAGTCTTGGCCAGCGGTTTAACATCCCGGCGGGGAATGGCGGCAAACAGGATCAACTCCAGAAGTTCATAATCTGCCAGCGCATCGGCCCCGCCCTGTAAAAATCGGGCGCGGAGCCGGTCCCGGTGGCCGGTATAATGGGGCTCGTCGTTTTTTGCGGCCTTTGCGGCACCGGACGTCATGAGGAAACTGTAGAAAAAGCAACGTCAAAAAGCCAGAGGGCCGGTAAGGAAATTTTTATAAATAGCTGCCTATAATGAAATATAACGCCCCTTAGAAAAACAGGAGAACAGGCATGGCATTTGATTTGGCGGGAAGTTTTCACAAGTTGGGCGAAAATCGCGCGGGGGCCTATACGGCGGAATTGGATAAAGGTCACCTCCAGGAAATCCGCAAGGAAATGGGGCTTGAGACGAAGTCCCAAGGTGTGAGGCCCGAAGATCCCGCGACTTATAAGTTTTAAATCCCTACAGGCATTGCGCCTTGTGGCGGAGCCAGTGGTCGGCCAGCACGCAGACCAGCATTGCCTCGACCACTGGCACCCCGCGGATTCCCACGCACGGATCATGACGCCCCCTGGTGACGATTTCCGTCTCATGGCCGTGTTTGTCTATGGTGCGGCGCGGCGTGAGGATGGAGCTTGTCGGCTTGAAGGCCACGCGCGCCACGATATCCTGACCCGTTGAGATGCCGCCCAGAATGCCGCCCGCGTGATTGGAGAGGAACAGGGGCTTGCCGTCGGGGCCGATGCGGATCTCATCGGCGTTGTCTTCCCCGCGCAGTTCAACGGAACCAAAACCCGCGCCGATCTCCACCCCCTTGACCGCATTGATGGACATCAACGCCTTCGCAATGTCGGAATCGAGCTTGTCGTAGACCGGGGCGCCCAAACCGGGGGGAATTCTAGAGGCATGAACCTCTACCAGCGCGCCGGCGCTGGAGCCGGATTTACGCACGCCGTCCAGATAGCGCTCCCATTCCTCCACGGCGGAAGGATCGGGGCAGAAGAAGGGGTTGCTATCCACGGCATCCCAGTCCCAATGGTCCCTGTTGATTTTACAAGATCCCATTTGAATGACAGCCGCGCGGATTTGTATGTTCTCCTCCGCAGAGGGGGAGAGGGCATGTGCCAGAATTTTCCGGGCGATCGCGCCGGCCGCCACGCGCAGGGCGGTTTCCCGCGCGGAAGACCGCCCGCCGCCGCGATAGTCCCGGATGCCGTATTTGGCCTCATAGGTGAAATCGGCATGGCCGGGGCGGAATTTATCCTTGATGTCGCTGTAATCCTTGGATTTTGCATCCGTGTTTTCGATCAGAAGGCCTATGGGCGCGCCGGTGGTTAATCCCTCGAACACGCCGGAGAGGATGCGGACACGATCTTCCTCCCGGCGTTGGGTGGTGTGGCGGGACGTGCCGGGGCGGCGGCGGTCGAGATAATGCTGGATATCCGCTTCCGCGAGGGGGATGCGCGGGGGCACCCCGTCCACCACGCAGCCGATCGCGGGGCCGTGGCTTTCGCCGAAGCTCTGATACTGGAACAATGTGCCAAAACGGTTGCCGGACATGGATATTCTTTACCCTGCGCGCGCATGGAAGGCGAGGGGGATCTTGGTGTTATTCATAGACAGAAGTAGTAATTATGCAAATATAGTTGCATAATGTTCATCTTTTATGCTATTTTCAGAGTGTTATATTCACAAGAGGTAGGGGCAGGGCTTTCCCATGGGTTACGTAAGTGTAAATGAAGAGATAGATGCTGATCTCCGGCAATTGAGCAATGAGCAGCGGGCCGCACTTATTGAGGCCAAAGCTCTGGGTCGGAATCAATCTGGCCAATGGGTTATAGATCTGGAACGGACCAACCAAGTCCTGAGCGGGGGCGCTCCTCCTCAGGCCAATCAGGATCCTCCTCAACAGGCATCTCAACCGCAGCAAGGAGGCGGAGAGGGCG
>JAIOYC010000115.1 GCA_021741325.1 Alphaproteobacteria bacterium | reverse complement strand
GCAAACTCGCTCTGCTCAAACAGATCCGTTTCCAGATCAGGAGAAGCGGTCGCAGCGCTTTCAGCAGCCGTCGAAGCCAAGGATTGAAAGACAGGTTTTTTTATCCCGGCAGCCAGCGGCATAGGAGCCGCCCGCGCCACTGCAGGAGCGGAGACCGGCGCGGCACTTCCCGTGGCAGGAGGCCGCTCAAAAACCGGCTTTCCCCGCGGGGCTTCCTTCGCACCTCCGGACACGCTGGCCGCAACGGCCGCTTTTTCTATGCCGGTGGCGACGATGGAGACGCGCATCGCACCGTCCATGTTTTCGTCGAACGTTGCGCCGAAGATAATATTCGCGTCGGGATCGACCTCATCCCGGATCCGGTTGCAGGCTTCATCAGCCTCGAACAGGGTCATGTCGTATCCGCCCGTGACATTGATAATCACGCCGCGCGCGCCCTTCATGGAGACGTCATCGAGAAGCGGATTGTTGATCGCGGCCTCGGCGGCCTCGATCGCCCGGCGGTCGCCATGGGCTTCGCCGGTTCCCATCATGGCCTTGCCCATCTCGAGCATGGCGGTGCGGATATCGGCGAAGTCCAGATTCACAAGACCCGGACGGGAGATCAGATCGGTCACGCCGCGCACACCCGCCTGAAGAACATCATCGGCCATGCGGAAAGCTTCGGAGAAGGTGGTTTTTTCATTGGCCACCCGGAAAAGATTTTGATTGGGGATCACGATCAGCGTGTCCACATATTGCTGCAATTCCTTGATCCCGGCCTCGGCGGAACGCATGCGGTGAGATCCCTCGAAATGGAAGGGCTTTGTGACAACACCGACCGTCAGAATGCCGCGCTCGCGACAGGCCCGGGCGATCACCGGAGCCGCGCCGGTACCGGTGCCTCCGCCCATTCCGGCCGTCACAAAAACCATATTGGCGCCTTCAAGATGCGCCATGACCTCATCCAGGCTTTCTTCGGCAGCCGCGCGCCCGACTTCGGGCTTCGATCCCGCACCCAGACCGCCTGTCAGATTTGAACCCAGCTGAATTTTGCTGGCGCAGGGGGAACGCTCCAGAGCCTGCGCATCCGTATTGCAAATCACGAAGTTGCACCCCCCGAGACCTGCCATGTTGTCGACGGCGTTACTTCCGCCTCCGCCGATCCCCGCAACGGCAATCACCGGAGATGTTTTATTTACGGAAGAAGTTTGCACTTTCACACTGCTAATATTAATCATCGTTCTGGACCCCTAAGGCTTGGGTTACGGGGCCTCTGGATAACCCCGTGGAAAGTTATAGATGTGAGTGTAGGTAACTTCTCCCGGGCGTCAAAGCAAAAAAGAGAAGAATTCACAGGCAAGAGGATAATTTATTCGCTAAGGCCCACGAACGCTTGCGCACAGAGATCCGGCAAGTGATTCATCCGACTCATTTTTTAATGTCAAAATAATTGGACGAGGGGCTTAAACAAAAAAATCCCCGGCCTGTGGATAACTCTAAGAAATCACCAATTTTCCCTGAGCCAGAGCTTCGCGCGTTCCCACAGCGAAGCCCCGTCCGCCTGCGCCATAATCTGGGCAGGCATTTCACCCGAACGCTCGCATACATAGGTCAAAAGACCCGCCGTCGACGCGAAGGCAGGCCCGCTGACCGCGTCCGGAAGGCCGGTGAGCCTGATGGGGCGGCCAATGCGCACCTGTTTGTCCAGCACATGCTGGGCCAGATCCTTCATGCCCGACAATTGCGCGGCACCCCCGGTCAGAACGACGCGGCGGCCAATCAGGGAGCGCAAGCCGCTGTCAGAGAGTTTCGCGCGAACCATCTCGAAAATTTCCTCAAGCCGGGGCTGGATGATTCCGATCAGCAAAGAGCGCGGGATATGATTGGGCGCATGCGGCCCGGCCTGCTCACCCAGCCGGGGCACGTCGATCAATTCGCTGTCGTCGGTCTGGGAGGCCATGGCGCTGCCATACATGATCTTGAGGCGCTCGGCGTCCGCCAGCGGCGTGGTCAGCCCCTTGGCGATGTCGCCCGTGACGTGATCCCCGCCCACGGCGACGGCATCGCTGTACAGCATGTGACCGCCCTGGAACACGGCAAAGGACGTGACCCCACCCCCCATGTCGATGACCGTGCAGCCCAGATCCATTTCGTCTTCCACGAGGCAGGCCAGCCCCGCCGCATAGGGAGAGACGCAAAAAGCGTCGATCCCCAGATGAGAGCGCCCGATACAGGTGCAGATATTCATGACCGCCGCCGTTTCGCCGGACACGATATGGATGTCCATGCCCGCGTGCTGCCCAAACATGCCGATCGGGTCGCGAATCCCGCTGTGCCCGTCGATTTCAAAAGCCACGGGAATGGTGTGAATAAGCTCGCGCCCCTCCCCGGCCACGCGCATCTGGGCCTGACCCAGCGCGCGGCGGATATCATTGTCCGTGATTTCATGGCCGGCGATCCGCAGATCCGCCGCATGGCCGTGGGAGCGCGCATGAAGCCCCGGCAAGTTCACGACCACGGAACGCAGGGGATATCCCTTTAATATGTCGGCCGCCATGTTTTCGGCGGAATGGACGGCCTGGCGGATGACGGATTCGGCGCGGTCCAGATCGGTGATGGTGCCCGCGCGGATCCCCCTGGAGGGCTGATTCCCGACGCCGATTACCTCGAACCCGCCCTCATCGTCGATGACGCGCCCGATGAAACAGGCCACCTTGCTGCTGCCGATGTCCAGCGCCGCGATCAGGGAGCCTTTTTGTCTGTGTTTAATCTTCATGGCCGCTTTCAACATTTGAATAAAGAATCATATCTCACTGCCGGGCTTCAAGCCCGCCTGGTATTCCTGGACCCCGCCAGGGCGGGTCTGCACGACGATCCGGTCCGTCTCGCGGAGATCCACGCTTTCTATGTCCCGGTCCAGCAGAGCGTTTTCGGCCTGCGCCTGCGCGAGGCGGCTCAGCGCGAAGGCGCGCTCCTCCTCGGGCAACTTGATTGTAATTTTCCGGTCCAGCACCAGATCCCAGCGCCGGTGCCCGACATACCGGGCGGAGGTCGCGCGCTTGTAAAGCGAGGGCTCAGCGGCGAGGTCGGCCAGGAAGGCCGGGGCCTGCTCGGGCGCGCCCTCCCCCATCACGATGATGAGGTCCGCAAAGCGCGAAATGCCCTGCGCGGTGATGATCTTTCCTTCCTCGTCGAGGACCGAGAGCTTTTGGTCCTTCTGCCACAAGGCCAGGGGCGTACGCTCCTGCAGGCCGATATAGATTGTATCGGGCAGGCGGCGCTCCACCCGGGCGGTTTTCACCCACTCGATTCGCTCGATGAAAGCCTTGGCCTGGCGGGGATCGAAGGACAGGATGGGCGCGCCTTCATCCGTGTTGATGATGGCTTTTAAAATCTCGGCGTCCGCATGGATACGACCCTCCACCAGAATATTCTTCACCCGGAAGCCCATGTCGGCGGTTGTCCGGTAGGCAAATTCCTGCGTGAAACTCAAAGTTCTGGACACGCTGCCGCTCAGCCACAGCCACGACCCCGCCCAGCCGAGGAAAACCAGAGCGGCCAGGGTCAGCCCAAAGCGCTTCAGCCAGGGCAGCGCGACGGATAAAAATCCCTTTCGCCTTCTGTTGGGTATGCGGTGCTGCTTGCGAATCAGGGCCAAGAACGCCTCCTATACGGCCCGGGGAAAGAGGCGGGCGTCCCGGGGAACCGGATCGGCGGGAAGGATCTTGCGGCGCTTTTCCGCCACGGCTTCTTCCAGAAGCGCGCTCAGAAATTCAGTGAATAGAAACGGATTGTCCAGTGCCTCCCACAGGAAATAACCGAAGGAGCCAGGACAGGGATTGACCTCGTTGAGCCAGAGTTCACCTGTTTTGGAATCCCCGATGAAATCGATCCGGGGCGCACCCGTGCCGTCCAGCGCCTCAAACAATCTGTGTGCCCAGCTCCGGATATTGTCCTGGCGCGGCGGGTCCAGATCGGGATTGAGCTCGCGGGTGAGAGAGAGCATTCCCTGGCTGATCTGCCCGGGATTTTTAACGCCGCCTGTTTTTTTACCGCCGCCCCCCGCAAGATATTTCTGTTTGAAGTCCAGAAGCTCGTCCGTGGTTTTGGGCCGCTCGATCGCGGAGATTTCCGTGCGGCCCCGAATCCTGGAAACGGCAACATTGTATTCCACCAGATTTTGCACGAAGGGCTCCACAATCGCCGTGTCATCATACTCGAACACGGCGGGCAGGCAGGCCGCGATTTCCTCTTCATTCGCCGCCTTGGCTACGCCGATGGAGCTTCCCAAATGGGAGGGCTTGACGATGCAGGGAAAACCGATGTTTTTCTCCCGCAGCACGGTGGCGATTTTGTCTTTGGGAATAAGAGTGCCCACTTTCGGACGGCTTAGAATCGCGTGAGGCAGCGTGGGAATATCCAGTGCCTGCAGGATCCGCTTCGTTGCCGCCTTGTCCATCAGGAGGGCGCAGGCCAGCGTGCGCATGCCCGTATAAGGAATTCCGGCCAGCTCAAAGAGTCCCTGTATGTTGCCGTCCTCGCCGTATAATCCGTGAAACGCGGGCAGTGCGATATCGAATTCCACCGCCCTGCCCCGCCCGATAAAGGGCGTGCTTACAGGAACAAGCCTGCCTTTGCCGGAAATATTTACATCCAGCGTGACATTTCTGGCCTGTGCCAGCGCCACAGGATTGAGAAGGTAATTCTCGCGCTTTCGCAGAACATCGCCCGTGAACCATGCGCCCTTGGGATCTATGTAGACGGGGAATGCCTCGTACCGCGCGGAATCGACCGCCTGCATGACCTGCAAGCCGGTCACGACGCTGACATCGTGCTCGGGGGAGCGACCTCCGAAAATGACCGCCACGCGGGGGCGCTGTGTGTTTTGGGCTTGAGGATTTTTTATATGTGACATGGGCGAGAATTCCAGTAAAACTACTGTGCGAGACAGCCGATTTAAGCATGAAACAGGGCGGCATCAAAGGGGTTTTCACCCCCGGCGCGTTATAGGGGCGCGGACCGCCCGGCGGATCAGGAGAGATGAGCGATATTTCCAATGAAATTCATTACGATGAGCGGGGCAAC
>JAIOYC010000114.1 GCA_021741325.1 Alphaproteobacteria bacterium | reverse complement strand
GGGCCAGATTTTCGGCGTCCACCAGAACGTTGGCGCCCAGATCCAGCATAATCGTTTCGCTTCCCATCGTGGGAAAGACGCCCGCGATGGCCGGACGGTGAATGCCGGGCAAGGGCTTCAAAACCGCCTTGGCCAGAGCCATCAGCGCGCCCGTATTGCCCGCCGACACGACCGCCTGCGCGCGCCCCTCCTTCACGGACTCTATGGCCAGACGCATACTGGTGCCTTTTCCGGAGCGCAAGGCGGCCGATGGCTTTTCATCGCTTTTAACGGCTTTATCAGTGTGGATGATCTGGGCGCAGGCCTCCAGCGCCGGATAAGAGGCCAGAAGGGGTTGAATTCTGGTCTTGTCCCCAAAGAGAAGGAAACGCACGGCAGGGTTATTGGCGCAAACCAGGGCCGCGCCGGCTATGGTGCTGTCAGGCGCGTGATCGCCGCCCATCGCGTCGATGGCGATCGTGACGGTCAGGGGTAATAAAGACTGATTCAAGGAGTGCCCTTTCCGGCAGGAGGATTCAAACGCATGCAGTATAGCAAGCGCGGCAGGGAGCGCCAGTCTTGAAATAGATAGGGATAATCAATAAACTGCTTTCTTATTCCATGCCTGCTGAAACCCTCCCCATCATCGCCATAGACGGTCCCGCCGCCGCGGGAAAGGGTACGCTGGCGCGCGCGCTGGCGGATGCATTGGGATTTGCGTTTATGGATACGGGTGCGCTTTACCGCGCGACGGCCTTTGAGGTCTTGCAGGCTGGGGGAGATCCCGCCGCAGAAACAGACGCGCTGGCCGGGGCCCTGAGCCTGACGCGCAAGGCCGTCCTCGCGGAAAATCTCTCGGACATTCTTGAAAATCCTGAATTTCGATCCGATTCCGTGGCCCAGGCGGCTTCGAAGGTGGCCGCCAGCCCCGCCGTGCGGGCCGCGCTTCTGGATTTTCAAAGAGCTTTTGCCGCCCGCCCCGGTCCAGGCTTCAAGGGGGCGGTTCTGGACGGGCGCGACATCGGCACGGTGGTCTGCCCGCAGGCGGATCTGAAGATCTTCGTCACGGCCAGCGCCGAGATTCGCGCGCAACGGCGTACAAAAGAGTTGCAATCCCGCGGGATGCCCGCTACATATGAGGCCGTTTTGAAGGACATGCGCGAGCGGGATGTGCGCGACGCCAGCCGGAGCGCCGCTCCCCTGAAGCCTGCGGATGATGCTGTGACGGTGGATACCTCGCAGCTCGCCCCCCGGGAAACTCTGGAGAAGGCACTGGCTCTTGTGAAAGAGCGCCTGGCACGCATCTAATTCCGCTCAACACCGGCCGCGCCGGTCATGGCCCGATAAACGCATTCGCTCTCAGGAGAGAGGGAATGCCGTTCACTCAAACCTAAAGGACTAAAAAACATGGCACGTGCAGCCACTAAAATTCAGGACAACAGCGATTCAAAGGAATTTGCCGCCCTCCTGCAGGAATCTCTGGGAAAATCTCAAAACTTCGAAGGCCAGGTCGTCAAGGGAGTCGTCATCAAGGTTGCCTCTGACTTCATTCTGGTCGATGTCGGCCTCAAATCCGAAGGCCGCATCGCGAAGCAGGAATTTTCCCGCCCCGGCGAAGACCCCGAAATCCGGATGGGCGACATTGTTGACGTGTATGTCGAGCGCGTGGAAGACCGCAATGGCGAAGCCGTTCTCTCCCGTGAAAAAGCCCGCCGGGAAGAAGCCTGGATGGAGCTGGAAAAAACCCACAAGAACAACGAGCGCGTCACAGGCGTTATTTTCGGCAAGGTCAAGGGCGGCTTTACGGTCGATCTGGGCGGCGCCGTGGCATTCCTGCCCGGCTCTCAAGTCGATATCCGTCCCGTGCGCCATGTTACGCCCCTGCTGGGCACGCCCCAGCCGTTCCACATCCTGAAAATGGGTCACAGCCGCGGAAATATCGTGGTGTCCCGCCGCGCGGTGCTTGAAGAATCCCGCGCCGAGGCCCGGGGCGACCTGATGGAGAACCTCTCCGAGGGTAAAATCCTGCAGGGGATCGTCAAGAACATCACCGATTACGGCGCGTTCGTGGATCTGGGCGGCGTGGACGGCCTGCTGCACGTCACCGATATTTCCTGGAAACGCGTCAGCCATCCCTCCGAAGTTCTTCAGGTCGGACAGACCATTGATGTTCAGGTCATTCGCTTCAGCGAAGATTCCGGACGGATCTCGCTGGGCATGAAACAGCTGGAAAGCGACCCGTGGGAGAACGTGGCGGGCCGTTATGCTTCGGGCACGAAACTGACGGGCCGCGTGACGAACATCGCCGATTACGGCGCGTTCGTGGAGCTTGAGGACGGCATTGAAGGCCTGATCCACATTTCCGAGATGTCCTGGACGAAGAAGAACGTCCATCCCGGGAAAATCGTTTCTCCTTCTCAGGAGATCGAGGTCATGGTTCTGGATGTCGATTCGTCCAAGCGCCGGATTTCCCTGGGCCTCAAACAATGCCAGCCCAACCCCTGGAAAGATTTTGCCGTCACGCACAAGGTTGGACAGGAAATCGAAGGCGAGATCCGCAACAAGACGGAATTCGGTCTCTTCGTGGCCTTGTCCGAGGAAATCGACGGCATGGTCCATCTCTCCGACCTTTCCTGGGAAGAAGATCCTGAAACGGCTCTGAAATCCTTCAACAAGGGCGATATGCTCAAGGTGAAGATCCTGGACATCGACGCGGACAAGGAACGCGTTGCCCTGGGCGTCAAGCAGCTTACCCGCAACACGGCCCCCGAAGATGGCGGCGGCGCGATGAAGGGTCTGGGCAAAGGCGCCGTGGTCACCTGCACCGTGTCCGAGATTGGCGACAAGGAGATTATCGTCACGATCAACGACACCACCAAGGGTGTCATCAAGAAGGCGGACCTGTCTCGCGAACGCTCTGAACAGCGGCCGGACCGCTTCGCCGTGGGCGAAAAAGTCGACGCCAAGATCACCGCCGTGGACAAGAAGTCCCGGATGGTCAGCCTGTCCATCAAGGCCCGCGAAATCGACGAGGACAAGAAGGCCATGGAAGAGTTCGGCTCTACCGAGAGCGGCGCGTCCCTGGGCGATATCCTCGGCGCGGCCCTGAAGGAGAACGAGCAAAAAGCCGAAGCCGGCGCGGATGCGGCCAAGAAGAAAAAAGCGCCCGCGAAAAAGGCCAAGACCGAGGAATAAAATTCCTTACGCATTCAAAAAGCCGCCCTTCATACGGAGGGCGGCTTTTTTATCCGGAAAACTCCTTCCTGTGAAAGCTTCAGAGATTAATCACGGGGGGTTTTTCAACGCAGGTTGCCAAGAGCCTCCAACTTTGTGCCCGGCGCCAGCTCGTTCTTTAGATAAACTTTAGAAATCTCTCCGGACTTGATTTTCGCCGACGCCAATTCTTCTACAGGAAATTTTTCCCCATCCAGAAGGTGAAGGGTTATAAGGCTGCACTTATTCTGGTTCAGAAATTTTTCAGCCGTGATAGCAAGATATTCGGCTTCATTATTAAAACGGACACTGCAAGGCAGAGGAGCTATCCAAATTTTGCGCGGGTGCCCGGTTCGGGAGCATACTCCAAGGTATTCTTGAAATTGACCGCCAGCTGCATTTCAGCTTGTTCTGTATGGGTCGTCATAGGACCTCCTTTCTTAGTTTAATGCTCTTCCGATTTCATTGAATGCACAGTAATAAACAATTTATCAATATGCAAATTTTAGAGGGCCGGCTGATTTTGAAATACCTTAGGAAGATTATCTCCTTAATTTTGCATAAAATTATAAACAGCCCATGAGTATCTCATGGATTTTCTTAAAATTTTCATGCCAACCCCAGAGAAGGGCAGAATATTAATTTAAGGAAAATAAGAGCTCTATCGTGCCTGAATAAGCGCCCGCAGACTGCGGAGATCTTCCAGGGCCTCACGAAGTTTCCGTTTTTGATTTTCCCCCAGCCCCTTCACGGCAGGCGGTGGGGAGGACTGAGCTACAACAGAGGAAGCCGCGCGGGATTTAGCAGGCTCGGGCGCTGGAGAAGAAACAACCGGCGGACGGCTGTCCTGTATAACCTTGGCTTTTCCATCTTCCCGCAGAAGCTTCTGAACACCTTTTATGGTGTAGCCTTCCGTATAAAGAAGATGGTGAATGGTTCGCAGAAGATCTACATCTTCCGGACGGTAATAACGGCGGCCCCCACCGCGCTTCAGGGGCCGAACCTGGGAAAAGCGCGTCTCCCAGAAACGCAGGACATGCTGCTGGACATCCAGATCGTCGGCGACCTCGCTAATGGTGCGGAAAGCGCCCGCAGACTTCCCCCCGGCAACCGCCCGTGGAGATTCGGAAGGAACTACCGCGCTCTTCATCTCGACCGGCTTTTGCATTTCTGGATTCGGGGCCATCTTACGCACCCTTTTCGTTTATATGGTCCTTCAGCACGTGAGAGGCCCGGAACACCACAACCTTGCGCGGGGAAATAGGAACCTCCACGCCGGTTTTCGGGTTACGGCCTACGCGCTCACCCTTTTCCCGCAACGAAAAAGATCCGAAGGAAGATATTTTGACAGCCTCTCCCCCGACGAGGGTTTGCGCGATCTCATCCAGCACCGATTCAACCAGATCGGCTGATTCATTGCGTGAAAGACCGACCTGCTCATAAAGCGCTTCAGCGATGTCAGCCCGTGTCAGGGTTCTATTGGCCATGCAAAACTCCCATAGGGTATGAATTGAATTTAGCGCTGTCCCATCCCGCCGTCAATACCCGCCTCGCGTATGTTCTCCAAAAAAACAAGCAGGTTCAAGGCGTAAGAGGCGAATTCTGATGTGGATAATCTAAAATCTTATGAGCGCGGCGCCCCAGGTCAGTCCCGCGCCCATGGCCTCCAGCAGCAGCAGGTGGCCTTTTTTAATCCGGCCATCGGCCACGGCTTCGTGCAGGGCCAGAGGAATGGAAGCGGCAGAAGTGTTCCCGTGGCGCTCCACGGTCACGACCACCTTGTCCATGGACAGATCCAGCTTTTTCGCGGTCGCCTCGATGATGCGTATATTGGCCTGGTGCGGTACCAGCCAGTCCACGTCGGCGTTGGTGATAGCGTTGGATCTCAAGGCTTCTTCCACCACTTCGGCCATGTAGGTGACCGCATATTTGAAAACTTCCCGACCTTCCATGATGACATGCCCGCTGCCGCCCGTCGTGGAGGGGCCGCCGTTGGTATAGAGCAGATCGGCCATGCGCCCGTCCGCATAGAGGTGCGTGGAG
>JAIOYC010000113.1 GCA_021741325.1 Alphaproteobacteria bacterium | reverse complement strand
GCCCTGCGGGAATAGACGACGGAATTGCGCACCGCCATGACGAAATCCGGCCCCGGCGACACAACCGCCATCCCGAACACGGCCACGAGCATCAGCCATTCATGAAGATACTCCATCACCACCCCCGGTTGGCCATGCGCATGCCCTCGGCGATGGTGTCGATGGCCACGCCGCGCATCGCCTCGCCGCCCATGTCGCGGGAGGCTTCCAGCACCATCTTCGGGTCGTCGAAATGCGCGGTGGCCTTCACAATGGCTTTCGCGAACTGGGAGGGATTGTCGGATTTGAAAATGCCCGAGCCCACGAACACCGTCTCAGCGCCCAGTTGCATGCACAGCGCGGCGTCGGCGGGCGTCGCGATGCCCCCGGCGGCAAAATTCGGCACGGGCAGGCGACCCTGCGCCTTGACCATCTTTACAAGCTCATAAGGCGCGCCGAGATTTTTGGCCTCTGTCATAAGCTCCGCGTCGTCCATGACGGTCAGGCGCTTGATATCCCGGTTGATCTGGCGCAGGTGGCGCACGGCCTCCACGATGTTGCCGGTGCCCGGCTCGCCCTTGGTGCGCATGAGGGCCGCGCCCTCGCCAATCCGGCGCAGCGCCTCGCCCAGATTTTTCGCGCCGCAGACGAACGGCACTTTAAACGCCTGCTTGTCGATGTGGAAATCCTCGTCGGCGGGCGTCAGGACCTCGGACTCGTCGATATAATCCACGCCGATAGCCTCCAGAATCTGCGCCTCGGCGAAATGCCCGATCCGGCACTTGGCCATGACCGGGATGGAGACCGATTTCATGATGGATTCCACCAGTTCCGGCGGCGACATGCGCGCCACGCCGCCCGCCGCGCGGATGTCGGACGGCACGCGCTCCAGCGCCATGACGGCGATCGCCCCTGCGTCTTCGGCGATCTTGGCCTGATCGGCGGTTACGACATCCATGATGACCCCGCCCTTGAGCATTTCGGCCAGGCCGGTTTTCAGATTAATGGAAGTCGGTTTCGTTTTGGTCATCGAAAATTCCCTGCCTTGATGCTGTGTGACGCGTTAAGCCGCGCCATTTATACATAGATGCCAGGAAATTTCAAACAATGAGCGAAAACAGAAAAGAGTTTACATTATTAAAAATACAATTATACAATGTCCGGGAATATATCAACACAAGGACTCATTCATGGGCTTGTCTTTAAAGTGGCTTTTCACACCGGATTCCCACTACGCCCCGCAGGAGGATGGAAACCTTTCGCGCTATGAAAAAGAAGTGGCGCTTGAGGAAATTATAGGGACAAAAAAGGAGATCGAAGACTTGGACCAGGGCATCCGGAAAGGCTATGAGTTAGAGCCTGCCCTGAGCATTCGCCCAAAGTCCCTCGTAGAATATGAGGATTCTTTCCGAGGGATCATGACAAAGCTCGATGTATATTTCGGGTTTTTTGCCCAAAAATCCCCCATAGCCGTCTCGGAAGCGAACAAGATTTTATCTCAATATGTGCAAGATCATTCCAACCACCTGACGATCGTCTCCGGAATGGGGAGCACTCTTCGGGCCCTCAGATGCCTGGATGACAAGCCCAGGCATCCCGAATCCCACTTACAAAACTGATCTTGAATCTCTCCGCAGAGGCGATTAAACCTCTTCCAGAACCCTGTCCTTCCAGTCGTTCTGATCCAGGCGGTCCGCCATGTCCTGAAGGCGGCCATCATCCGAGACAATGTCCCAGCAATGGGGAGCCACCCGGCGCATATTGTCCAGCACATGCTTGATATTGAAGATCAGGGGCTGCATTCCCCCATGGTGGATGATTTCCGGCCCGAGAAGGTTATAGGCGAATCCCAGCTTTTGTAGGCTGGGCAGATGATCCGGCTCCACCATCAAGACGCAGTCCGTGATCCGGGCCCGCAGCGCGCTTTCGAACGCGCCCTGAAGAAGGGCCGCCGGCGCATAGGGAATCGTGCGGCGCGCGAACACCACCTTGTCCTGCACGTATCCCCCGGTAATGTCCTGATCGGAATAGGCGGATAAAAAGCGCCCATCCCCGCGACGGCTCCGGAATCGCGCCGCGGTGCAAAAACGCGAAATCTCGCACAGGCTCTGCACCCGGGAGCCATCATGCAAAAGCGGATGCTCGCACGTCTCCTGGATCGGCAGGCTGGCTTCCGGCTTATTCTCATCAGGCAGAACCACCCGCACCGTGCCGACGGTCTCCCCGCTCACGCGATGCTGAAGAATATAATGAACGGAACGGTCATCGTATGAATCCGTTTCAAGATATTGGTCGGGATGGGTCCATTCAAACCCGTTTTCATCCGCATAGACCTCGAAGCGCAAGCGATAGGCTTTGTGCTTCAGCGCCATCGTGTCCGCCCGTAAAAGTCTGAAGGTCGTACGATACGCCGTGGAGAAAGAACGCTGCTTTACTATTTCAACATAAGATTCCAGAAGTGACTTCTGCATAACTGCCCTCCGATTAACCGGTTACCCCTAGTCTTCAGGATAGCGGTTCCGGCTTAAGGGCCCTTTAATAATATGTAAATTTTTAGAAAAATGAGAGCGATTCTCAAAAGTTCAGTGTCTCGTAAGAACAACGAGGGATGGAGAAATGGATTTCGAACAGCAAGCTTGGCATACCCAACGTCACGGCGGGGATAACGGTCAAGAGATTACGCTTTGATTCTTACGATCTTGTCCCGGCCCGCCGCGCCGCGCGTGATGGTCAGGGATGATTTGGAAACGCCCAGATGTTTCGCCAGCAATTCCAGAACGGCCTTGTTGGCCTTGCCGTCTTCCGGGGCCGTGGTCACATAGACGCGCAGGATCTCCGTTCCGTCCGGCTGCGCCTGTGCCTTCACGCGGTTGGCAGCGGCCTTGGGCGTGACGCGGATAGAAAGAGCCTTGCCGGAGATTCCCTTCACTAGGTTTACGCGTCTAGATTGGGTGGAAACTCGTGTTCGTCCAGAACCTGCTCGAATTTGGGAAATGCGTCGACCTTAACAAACTTCTTTTGTTTCAATGATTTTTCATCAGTCCTAACACCTAATTTTTGTGCGTCGACTCTAAAGATAAATCGGAGTTCGGCATCTCCATTGGGATTTTCGTAGCGATAGGTGTTGATACTTCCAGGGACAAAAGATTTTTCCGCCAGTTCAAAAAGGGGAGTGAACATTTGATTGCCTTCTTTATAAATCCGAAGCTCGGGAAATTTTGGTTCATCGCCAACGGAAACCATCATGAATTGTCGGATAATTGGATTTGCCCCGGCCATTGTAAAGACTCCCTCAAATTGATTGCTGAATTGAGAGGAAAATGTAGAATGAGGTTTAACTTATGTCAAGATAAAAATCAATCGCCGGATTTCTTGCCTTCGTCCGACTTTGTGCCCCTGACTTTCCCTCGGGCGGCGGAGCCCCCTCCTCCGCCCAGGCCGGGTCCGGCGTAGCCGGGAACATGGCGCGGGCCGACGGACAATTCCTGCGCGTGGCGCCGGGCCAGATGGGGAGCGAAATCCAGGCTGGCGGGGGATGAATCGCCCAGAACGCAGCCCATCGAGTCCTCATCCCCCAAATCCATGCGGGAGACAGGCTGCCCCGCCACGCAGCGCCGGATAAAATGCTCAAAGGCCTGCAAGGGTTTTGCGGAATCCGGGCTCATGCCCAGAGACTGGCCGCGATAGGGATCATCCAGAAACATCAGGGGAATTTGATAGGCCTGCGAAATCTGTCCGTCCTGGACCGCGCCGATATGAATCCGCGCGCACATGTCCAGCATGGGAAAGAAGGCGGAATCCACGGGAATGTTCATCTCGGTGAAATCCATATCGACATATTCCAGGGTCAGCAGGCCTCCGGATGTATCCAGCAGCGCGCCCGCCGCTTTTTTAATCAGATTGCCGGCGCAGACCAGACCGGCCTCGCCCTCTTTCGTGAAAAGAAGATCTATGTTCATGGATAAAACCGCCTGGAATTGTTATGAATCCAGTGTAACAGATTATGCCCTCCTGGGGAAAGCCAGACCAGAAAAGGAAGAGATATACTGGCCCCGGGATCTTAGATTTTCAGAAAAGAAAATTCTCTTCTCTCGCCGAACTGGTACGCCTTCCTTTCTATAGGATCTGCAAAATATACGGTCGGATAAACCGCTCTGTCCGGAGGATCGTTTTCACTCAGTGACGGCGGAAAAATCCAGTGAGGCGCAACTGTCAGGACCATGCGTTGTGCACCATAATAATGGAATGTCTCGACACCCCCGGGTTGCTTGGCGCCTTCGGTGAAATCCTCGCGAATTTTTGGATCGGTCTTCACACGTTGTAGAAAAAGGCCGCACGGGCTTGTGGGTGGAATTTCCTCCAAGGCCTTTGCGAAAGCTGAAGACGCCTTGAGCACCTCAAGCCCGCTTCCCAGAAAATCAATCATGGCCGCCCCGCTTTTTTTGTTACGGACAGAAGGTCAGTTTATATATAAAGGAAGGGCTTGCCATGATTTGTTTAAAAGTTCTCCACATCGTCGAGCATATGGACATGCTGTGGTCGCACCGCCTGCCTCTGGCGGAGGGCGCGCGGGCGTGCGGGCATGAGGTAACAATCGCCGCGCCGGGAGCTCGGGAAAATCAACGGCTTCGGGTGCTGGGATTTCAAACGGCCGACCTTCCCGCCCTGGCGGCTTCCCCTGCTGGCTTGCTGCGTGTGATGGACGGCATCCATGCGCTCCTGCGGATTCAAAAGCCGGATCTGGTCCATGTCTTTACGCTTAAATATGTTTTTGCCGCGGGGCTGGTTCTGCGCTTCCACAGGAATATCACCCCGGTTTACAGCATCGCCGGGCTGGGCTGGCTGTTTCGCTCGGGCAGCCTGAAGGCTCATATCCTGCGGATTCTCATCAGTCCCTTTTTAAGATTTGCGCTGAACAACCCGCGCGCCCGGATCATCGTTCAAAATCCGGATGATCTGTCCCTCCTGATCCAAGGCCGCATGGCCCAGGATTCCCGCTGCCATCTCATTCGGGGTTCCGGGGTCGATACAAGGCAATTTTCCTATACGGAAGAACCCGCGGACGGCATTCCCATGACCCTCATGCCCACGCGCCTTTTGCACGGCAAGGGTGTAACCGTCTTTGCGCGCGCGGCGCGCCTTCTGAAGGATCGCGGCGTACGAGCACGTTTTTGTATTGCCGGAGGGCTCTCCCCCGGCAATCCGGATGCCCTCACAGCGGAGGAAATGAAAGCCATGACCGCCGACGGCGCGTTGGAATGGCTCGGGAAGGTTGCCG
>JAIOYC010000112.1 GCA_021741325.1 Alphaproteobacteria bacterium | reverse complement strand
GCCAGAGGTTTAAAATTCTGCTGCACAAAGGCGTCCGCCTGCTGGCCCGCGATCCGGGCCGCCTGATCCTCTCCATATCCCTGGTCCATGGCTTGGTCCAGCACGGCCTGATATTTCAGCGGTCGTTGCTCCTCCAAATTCCGGCTCGCCAGGCGCACGGCATACGCGGAATGGAACTCTTCCAGGGACTCTCCCTCCACGCCGAATGCGGCCTTACTTCTCTCTAGAACATTATTGGAAAACCGGTTCATGCTGTCCGGATGCAGCGCCTTGTCCAGGGATTTATGCCCCAGATGGAAGACTTCCCCGAAAAGTTGTCCTAAAAACCTCATGCCTGCTCCGATTCCTGAAATATGGATTAATATACATAAATTAATCGTCAAGCGCAAATCTTTTTTGACAATCCTCTCCCGCCGCCCCTATAAAACATCTCCCGCACACACGAAAGCTGGCCATGGTCTCCCTGCCCGACATCAAACGCCACCACACAAGCCCGGTAAAGGTCCGCAACGTCACCGTGGGCGGAAACGCGCCCATCGTCGTACAATCCATGACCAACACCGACACGGCGGATATCCGGGGCACGTATGAACAGGTGAAGGAATTGTTCCTGGCGGGCTCCGAAATCGTGCGCCTCACCGTGAACAACGAGGCCGCCGCCGCCGCCGTCCCGGAAATCCGGGCGCTTCTGGACAAAGACGGCCTCGATGTGCCCCTCGTGGGCTGCTTCCATTATAACGGCCACACGCTACTGTCCAATTATCCGGGCCTGTGCCAATCCCTGGACAAATACCGCATCAATCCCGGCAATGTGGGTTTCGGCCAAAAACGCGACCGCCAATTTGAGATCATGATCGAAAAAGCCATCGAATATAAAAAGGCCGTGCGCATCGGCGTGAACTGGGGCTCTCTGGACAGCGACCTCTCCACCCGCCTGATGGATGAGAACGCGAAACTCCCCGAGTCCCGGAGCGCGGGCGACATCATGCGTGAAGCCCTTGTGCAATCCGCCCTGCTGAGCGCCAAACGCGCCGAGGATATCGGGCTGGGCGCGGATCAAATCATCCTCTCCGCGAAGGTCAGCCGCGTGCAGGACCTCATCGCCGTCTACCGTGAACTGGCGAAACGCTCCACCTATGCTCTTCACCTGGGCCTGACCGAGGCGGGCATGGGCTCGCGCGGCATCGTCGCCACAGCCATCGCGGAGGGGGTCTTGCTGCAAGAGGGCATCGGCGACACGATCCGCGCCTCTCTCACACCGCGCCCAGGCGAAAGCCGCGTCACAGAAGTTACCGTCTGCCAGGAAATATTGCAGGTCATGGGCCTGCGCTCCTTCACGCCTCAGGTCAGCGCCTGCCCCGGCTGTGGCCGCACGACCAGCACGGTCTTCCAGGAACTGGCCGAAAAAATCCAATCCTTCCTGAGCGCCCAAATGCCCGTCTGGGCCAAGACCTATCCCGGCGTGGAATCCATGAATGTCGCGGTGATGGGCTGCATCGTGAATGGGCCGGGCGAGAGCAAGCACGCCAACATCGGCATCTCCCTCCCCGGCACGGGCGAAAGCCCGGTCGCCCCCGTCTTCATCGACGGCGCCAAGGCCCACACCCTGCGCGGCGAGCGCATCGCAGAGGAGTTTCAGGGGATTGTGGAAACGTATGTGAAACGGCGGTATGGGTAAGCTTCCCTCCGCTATCATCCCCGGCAAGGAAGCGCAGCGACTGCTGTCCGGAATGACGAGGAGGTGAGTAGGCTAAGCCGCCACCTTCAACGGCCCCTTTTCGAACATCTCGGCCACATGCTCCCAGTTGACGAGATTGTCCACAAAGGCCTCCAGGTATTTCTGACGTGCGTTGCGGTAGTCAATGTAATAGCTATGCTCCCAGACATCCGCGCCGAGAATCGCCGTCTTGCCATGGGCCAGCGGGTTTTCGCCGTTAGGCGTCTTCATGATCTCCAGCTTCCCGTTCGGACCCAGAACGAGCCACGCCCAGCCCGATCCGAACTGCGTCATGCCCGCTTCGATGAATTTGCCCCGGAATGTATCGAAATCCCCGAAGCTCTCCGTGATGGATTTTTCCAGCGTGCCGGGCATCTTCCGCCCGCCGCCTTTGGGGGCCATCCAGTTCCAGAAATGAATATGGTTCCAGTGTTGGCCCGCGTTGTTAAACAGCGCCTGCTGGGATTTGTCCTTGAAGGACGCCACGACGACCTCCTCCAGGCTCTTGCCGCCCATTCCCGCCTTCTCGGCCAACTCGTTGCCCTTGTCGACATACGCCTTGTGATGCTTGTCATGATGATATTCCAGCGTTTCCGCCGACATATAGGGAGAAAGCGCGTCATACGCATAGGGCAGTTTGGGAAGTTCAAAAGTCATGGAGGCCTCCTTTTTCGGTGTCCAGATTTCTAACCTAAGGCTTTCCGGCGGAGGATCAAGAGCGTAAATAGCAAGCCCTTAAAAGCCTTTGATGATCAACGGTTCGCATGTCGAGCCGGGCGGAATTTTTACGCCGATAATGTTCTCTTCCAAAACCTGTCCCTTCCAGGCCAAACGCGGTTCCGTGGCAAGAGTTCCTTCAGGAAAAATATAAAGAACTCCCTTCCCCGGAAAGCCGGAAACAGGGCTTCCCTCCTTCCCGAATCGAATTTCGTCTTTCGCGAAATTCATCACATTTTGAAAATCTTGGGACAAATCCGTCATCGGGGCTCCTTTTTTTGAGACAGCAGCATATCCGTTAAAAATATTCTGTCAAGTTTTTTCTGCCCCCGCGGTCTTCGCCTTGCCGACCCGCTGTGATACACTGCCTCCATGTGGACGCTCCCCAATATCCTGACGGTCTTCCGCCTCGCCCTTTTGCCCGTGATGGTGATCTTTCTCTTCGTGGCCGCGCCGTGGGCGGCCTGGACGTGCCTGGCCATCTACATCATCGGTGCGCTCACCGACTGGCTGGACGGGCGCATCGCGCGCAAACATAACCTCATCAGCGAATTCGGCACGTTCCTCGATCCCATCTCCGACAAGATTTACGTCGTGACGATCATGCTGATGCTGGTGGCCACTGACCGGATCACCGGCCTGGGCGTCGTGCTGGTCATCGCCATCCTTGTCCGGGAATTTCTGGTCTCGGGACTGCGGGAATATCTCGGCCCCAAGGGCATAAAGGTCCCGGTCACCGATCTGGCCAAATGGAAGACCGCTGTGCAGATGGCCGCCACCGGAATTCTGATCGTCGCACCTTATATATACGGAGGCTGGGTTATCGGCTTTCTCGGGCTGGCCGCAGCCACCGCCCTGACCTGGATCACCGGATGGGGCTATCTGAAGGCCGGGCTGGAAGAAATGAAAATCTCCGGTTAGTTAAAAAGCCAGAAAAGCCAAAATTGCTCCATATTTATTTGGATTATGCGCAAGCAGAAATTCAAATTGCTAGGGCGTGTGTTCATTCAAAGTATTTTGCGTCGAAAACTGCGGTTTTCGAGAACCGCATCGCAGAATACTTAAGCGTATTTGAGAACCCCGGCGAAAGCCGGGGGCAGAAAACCGCAGTTTGCAGGCCAAAAGGCGATGAATGAGCACAGGCCCTAGTCCCGGATCAAAATCATCCCCAGCCACCGCCACCGCTCTTCGCCCTCCTCGTCCTTCGGGCCGGGCATGGTGCAGTTCACGCGTGTGCGCCGCTCTGAAACCGGAGCCGCGAGCCTCAGCTCCACGCGAT
This sequence comes from Alphaproteobacteria bacterium, assembly GCA_021741325.1. GTDB lineage: Bacteria > Pseudomonadota > Alphaproteobacteria > Micavibrionales > Micavibrionaceae > JAIOYC01. Next base: position 1,680 of record JAIOYC010000112.1, on the reverse strand, counting down.
CCTGGCCCAGAACCTCCACCGACGGGACGGCCTGGCCGGAGACAAAACAGGACAGGCTCCCTAAAAAGGGGCCCAAGACGGGCGGCACCGAAAATCCGATCGCCGGGGAGTCTGTCTTCAGGTAGGGATCTTCCGGCTCCATGTCCGTCACCGGCAGAGGCAGGGCGTTCATCACCAGCCGGAACCGTTCGGGATCTCCGTAACTTTCCGTCATCGTAAAACGCGGAAGCACGTACATATCCGCGCCCGCATAGGCGGCGCCCGAATGAAGCCCGAACGCCGCGTCGAATCCTTGGGCTTCAATCAGAGCTTTGTATTCCTGCGTATACTCTCCGGAAGGATAGGCCAGCAAACGCGCCTCCTCCCCGAGCTCCTCGCGAAAGCGCGCGCGCGCGGCGTTGATGGCATGAAGACTGTCCGGCTGCGTCCCGTCGCGGGCGGACGGAGCCAAAAGCCCAAAGGCGACAAGCCCCGTTTTCTGGAGCCTGCGCAAATCGTCCCAGCCCAGATATTGAGCCTCTCCACTGTCTGCCTGCCGCGTATCCAGAAAGATGGTAAAAGGCAAATGCTGCTCCACCAGAAACCGCATGGCGTTTTCCTCGGCGGACCGGTATGCGCCCTGAAACGTCAGGGACATAGCCCGGGCAGGAAGATTTTCTCCTTTTTTAAGGGCCTGAATAATCTCCGGCAGGGGACGCACGGCACAGCACCCCCCGGCGATTTCCTGCAGATGCTCCTGGAACTGGACGGCGCGCAAAGTGCTCTCCGGCCAGGATTCCTCCCCAACTCTGTGATAAGCAAGGATAACCGCTGCGTTGGAATCCTCCCTCAGCACAGCTTGTGCCGCCGCCCGCTCGGGAACGGCGAGAAGAAAAAAGACCGCCAGTATGCATAAAGACTTGATCATTGCGGGGCCTAAAATATAGTGAACAAAGCCTCCAGCGAAAGGATTATTTCATGAACCGCGCCCTTTACGTGACCGGCGTTCTTTAAAATGTCAAAATTTCATTACATTCTGGCCCTCGATTCCGCCACTGCGGGCTGCTCGGCCTGCGTTTTGGACATGCGCGCGGACAAGGCGTTTTCCCACAGCCTTCCCATGGCGCGCGGCCAGGCGGAGCATCTTGTTCCCATGATTGACGGCGCCATGAAGGATGCGGGGATTGATTACAAGGATCTGGGCGCCCTCATCGTCACAACCGGTCCCGGCGCATTCACAGGGCTGCGCATTGGCCTATCCGCGGCCAAAAGCCTAGCCATGGTGCTGCGCATTCCTGCCCTGGGCGTCACCACCCTGCAAATACTCGCGCTTCAATATGCCCGTCTTCATAAACCGGACCGCGCCCTGACAGTGCTGGTGGAAACAAAGCGCACCGATTTCTACATGCAGCGCTTCTCATCCCAGGGCAGCGCGTTAAGCGCTCCCTCCTCGGTGACTGGCGTCATGCTTGCGGGGGACATCGCTCATGCACATGATATGTTCGTCGGCGACGGCGCGGAACGTTTCCGGGATGGCCTTGCCGGAAATCTTCCTCTCGCGGATTTTGATTTTTCGGTGGTATTGCCGGATGCGGAAGTGATGGCCCGCCTGGTCGCGGAGGATTTCGCGGGCCTGACCCCGGACATCTCCCCTCTTTATCTGCGCCCGCCCGATGTGACTCTGCCCGGATCCCCTCCCCC
>JAIOYC010000006.1 GCA_021741325.1 Alphaproteobacteria bacterium | reverse complement strand
GGAAGTTGTGTTTTCGGATGTCGATCCGGTCACGGGGCTTATGGGACCGGAACATCTGGAAGAAGCCCTATCCCGCTGTGGCGGCTTAAAACCGCGCGCGGTTTTCCCCGTGCATCTGAAAGGATTGGGTGTGGATCTGAGGGGCCTTCGGGAGGTCGCCGACCGGCACGGGCTTTCCGTTGTAGCGGATTCATGCCACGCGATCGGGGGGAGCGTGAACGGAAAACCTGTCGGTGCAGGCTTTTATGAAGATCTCTCGACCTTTTCCTTTCATCCGGTAAAAACCATCGCCACGGGCGAGGGCGGCGCGGTGACCACGAATGACCCGGAAAAAGCGGCGCTCATGAAGCGCTTGCGCCACCACGGTATGATCTTTACACCTGATAAGGGCCCGTGGATGTATGAAATGCCGGATCTGGGATTCAATCACCGCATGACGGATATCCAGTGCGCCCTGGGTGTTTCGCAGCTTAAAAAGCTTCCGGCCTTTGTCGCGCGCCGCCGGGCGCTGGCGGATCTTTATGACGGCTTTTTGGAGCCCCTCGCTTCTCTGGTCAATATTCCCGCGCGCAATGGGTATTCCGACCCTGCCTGGCACCTCTATGCAGTGCAAATTGACTTTGAAAAGGCCGGGATGGGCCGCGCGGCGCTGATGAGCGCCCTGAAGGACAAGGGCATCGGCACGCAGGTTCACTACATTCCTGTGCATCAGCAACCCTATTACAAGAAACGTTATGGGGACATTGCGCTCCCCGGAGCAGAGGCTTATTATGCCCGCACACTGTCCCTGCCGTTATATCCGTCGATGAGCGATGAAAACGCGGCCTATGTGGTTGAAGAATTAAAAACGATTTTGAGGATCTGATGCATCAGACGGAACAAAAAACGGTGACTTTCGGAGCGCGTGTGATTGGCGATGGACATCCGTGCTTTATCACCTATGAGGCCGGACCGACCCATGACGGTTTGGACAGCGCCAAAAAGCTTGTCCATCTGGCCGCCGAGGCTGGCGCGGACGCGGTGAAATTCCAGATCATCGATCCCGATCGGCTGGTTGCGGACAAGAAACAGCTCTTTACCTACGACATTCTCGTGGACCGCGAGACGGGCAAGACCGAAACTGTGAGTGAGCCTCTCTACGACATTCTGGCCCGCCGCGCGCTTTCAAAGGATGAATGGCGTGATCTTAAGAAATACAGCGATTCTTTGGGTTTGGCCTTTTTCGCCACGATCGGGTTTGAGGATGAAATCCGTCTTCTGGAAGAATTGAAATGCGATTCCATCAAGATCGCGTCGGCGGATGTGAACCATATTCCGCTGATTCGCATGGCGGCCAAAACCGGGATGTGCTTGCAGCTCGATACTGGGAATTCCTCGCTGGGGGAGATTGAAACCGCTATCGACGTGATCCGGCGCGAGGGCAATGAGAACATCATCATCCACCAATGTCCCACGGGTTATCCCGCGCGACTGGATAGCGTGAATTTGCGGATCATCCTGACGCTCAAACAGATGTTCGGGTATCCGACGGCCTATTCAGATCATGTGCCGGGATGGGAAATGGATATTGCGGCGATTTCGATTGGAGCCAATCTGGTTGAGAAAACCATTACGCTGGACCGCACCACGCCCAGCGTCGAACATATCATGTCCCTGGAGCCGTCTGAAATGGCGTCTTTCGTAAAAATTATCCGCGACGTGGAAACCGCCATGGGCGCGCCGCGCCGTATTTTACAGCCTGCGGAACGGGAAAAGCGCATGGCGATCCGCCGCAGCATCTTCCTGGCAGAGGGAGCCAAAAAAGGCCAGCGCCTACGGGATGTAAAGGTGGAATTCCGCCGTCCCGGTTTTGGAATCGGGCCAGAAATGTATGACGGCCTTATGGATGCGGTGTTCACCGCCGATCTTCCTTCAAGCCACCGCCTGACATGGCAGGATTTTTCCCAGCCCGCGGATAAGGCATGCGCCGCGTAGCCCTGATCCCCGCGCGCGGGGGGTCCAAGCGCCTGCCGCGGAAAAACATCCTCGATTTTTTGGGTAAGCCTATTATTGCGTGGACTATCCAGGCTGCGCGGGAAACGGGATTGTTTGAGCGTGTGGTGGTTTCCACGGAAGACCCTGAAATCCGAAAGATCGCGCTTGAATACGGCGCAGAAATTGATGATCGCTCGCCCGCGCTTGCTACGGACCAGGCAAGCGTGCGAGAGGTCTGCCTTGAATTTCTGGATCGGAATTCCTGCGATATCTTATGCGTGCTCTATGCGACCGCGCCGTTGCGCACGACAGAGGACATCGTGGCCGTCGTGAATCTGATCAAGCCGGGCTGGTGCGATTTTTCCATCGCGGCCACCCGCTACGACATGCCCCCGCATCAGGCGCTCAAAGCTGGACAGGACGGTTTTATCAAGCCCTTCTGGCCTGATCTGGTTAATCGCCGGGCCTCCGATATCGACCCGCTTGTCGTGGATAATGGCAGCACCTACGCCGTTTCCGTTCCGGCATTTAAAAACCACAAAATCTTTTACGGTCCGGGAATGCGCGCACACATTATGCCGCGTGAGCGGTCGCAGGATATCGACGAATCGCTGGATCTCGATCTGGCCCGGTTCTTTGCCATCCGGCAAGCGGGGAGTGCATGAAAATCCTTGTTCTCGGCGCAGGGTCCATCGGACGACGGCATATTGCAAACGCTTTGAGCCATGCGCAGGGCGGTATATTTGATGAAAATATTCAATTGTCCGCACAGGCCGCGCATGAGAGTGGAGCTTCCAGTTTCAATAGGCTTGAAGAAGCCTTAAACTGGGCGCCCGACGGCGTGATAATTGCCACACCGCATCATACCCATATTGCTCTGGCGTGCAGGGCCGTGGATGCGGGCGCACATGTGCTGATCGAAAAGCCGATTTCGAATTCGACCGAAGGCGTAGAAAATTTTTTGCAGCACGCGGAAAAAAATAAAAAATCCATTCATGTGGTCTGTAACATGCGTTTTCATCCGGCCATTAAAACCCTGCATGAAAATCTGGACCGGATCGGTGACATTTATTGCGCGCGCTCGCAATACGGGAATTACCTTCCCAATATGAGACCCGGTGCGGATTACCGGACGTTATACTGTGCGCAGAAAAAACAGGGCGGCGGGGTGATCCTCGATGCCATTCACGAGATCGACTATTTGAGCAATTTCTTTGGGCCCGTGGAGAGCGTGTTGTGCGATGCGGATAAATGCAGCGATCTTGAAATTGATGTCGAGGATTATGCCACTATTATAATGAAGCATAAAAATAATATCCGTAGTGAAATTCATCTCGATTATCTTCAGAAATTCAAGCGTCGCGGTTGCGAAATCGTGGGCTCCAAGGGCACTCTGGTCTGGAATAGCGAAGGAAAAGCTCCGGAACAATGCACCGTGAAAATCTACCGTGCGGATACGGCGGTCTGGGAAACTCTTTTGCAAGATCACGCCCTGGATGCTTCTTGCATGTATGTGGAGCTCATGGAGCATTTTATAGCCGTTCTGAAAGACCCAAATAAACCGTCATTCTTGCTGAATGGTCGTGAAGCCCTGATGGGACTAAAAACCGCGCTGGCCGTCCATGAATCGGCTGGAACGGGACGAAGGGTGGATATAGGATAGAATCATGCCGCAAGAGCGCTATAAAATCAGCAACGACATCCTGAAACGCGCAGAGCGTGTTATTCCACTGGCAGCCCAGACCTTTAGCAAGAGTCGGATACAATTTCCCGTGCCGTTTGCGCCCCTGTTCCTGGATCGGGGGAAGGGCGGGCGTGTGTGGGATGTGGACGGTAATGAATATGTCGATCTCATCTGCGCCCTAATGCCCGTCACGCTAGGCTATTGCGATCCGGACACAGACGCGGCGATCAAGGCGCAGTTGGAGAAGGGGATCAGCTTCAGTCTTTCCACCGTCCTGGAAGTCGAGTTGGCCGAACGGCTGGTGGAGATCATACCCTGCGCGGAAATGGTGCGCTTTGGCAAAAACGGAACGGACGCGACCTCCGCCGCCATTCGCCTCGCCCGTGCTTTCACCGGGAAAGATCATGTCATCGCCTGCGGCTATCACGGATGGCAGGACTGGTATATCGGTGCGACCGCCCGAAATTTAGGCGTACCCTCTGCCGTGGGTGCGCTGACGCACAAACTGCCCTACAACGATCTTGAAGCCGTGAAAGCCCGTGTCGCGCAGCATAAAGGTCAGATCGCCGCGCTGATTCTGGAGCCCATTTCCTCTAACGAACCCGCGCCCGGTTACCTCGAGGCCCTGCGGGTCCTTACGCGGGAGGAAGGGATCGTTTTGATCTTCGACGAGGTCATCACCGGTTTTCGTGTGCATCTCGGTGGCGCTCAGGCTCATTGCGGAACTACCCCGGATTTGGCGGCCTTCGGCAAGGGCATGGGCAACGGCATGCCGATTTCTGCGGTCATGGGCCGGGCGGATATTATGGGCTTCATGGAGAAGGTTTTTTATTCTGGCACCTTCGGCGGAGAAACTCTCTCACTGGCGGCCTCGATAGCTGTCATTGATAAGATGAAACGCGAGAATGTCATCACGCGCCTGTGGAAAACTGGCGAAAAAATGCTTCAGACTGCGCAAGATGTGATTACAGCTAATGGCCTTGAAAATATTCTCTCCCTGAGCGGCGTGGCACCCTGGAAGGTTCTGAATTTCAAGGATCACAAAACCGCGCCCAAGGAAGCCATCAAAACCCGCTTCATGATCGAAATGCTGCGCGCAGGCGTTTTGATTGCCGGAAGCCACAATATCTGTTTTGCCCACAATGATGCTGACATTGCTCAGGTGCGCGATGCTTATGAAGGTGCGCTGGGTCGGATTTCGCAGGAATTGAAGGTTGGGACACTGTTAAAAAATCTTGAAGTTCCGGCTATTTACCCCGTCTTTCAGGTGCGGGGATAAGTATGGGAAAATCTCAAAAGACAATCTTCCTGAACGGAGAGGGCGACGGCTGGAACGCGCGCAACCGCATTGTGGGTGACAGGCTGGCCGATAAACGCAAGACCGATCCGGTTCTTCAAGTTCTGAACGAAACAGAAAACCCGCCCGCCCGCGTTCTTGAAATCGGGGCGGGGAATGGCTGGCGCCTGAGTATTTTAAAGGAACGCTGGCCGGGGGCAGAATTTTTCGGTCTCGACCCTTCCGCACAAGCGGTTGCGGAGGCGCAGCAGGGCCTTCATCTGCAACAAGGCACCGCGGAAGATCTGCCCTTTGAGGATAAAAGTTTCGATCTCGTGATATTCGGGTTTTGTCTTTATCTGTGCGACCGCGCGGATTTGTTTAAAATTGCGGCGGAGGCGGACCGTATTTTACGGGAGAACGGACAGCTTTTAATTTATGATTTTCATGCAGACCCGGCCTACCGGAATCCCTACACGCACGCGGAGGGGCTTTACAGCTACAAGATGGATTACAGCACGCTTTTTTCTTGGAATCCGGCTTACCGGCTGATCGAGAAGCACGTCATACTTCATCCCGGCTGTACAGATGAAACACCGGACAACCGGGTTTCGGTTTCGGTGCTGCACAAAGATACTGCTCTAGGCTGGCCAGATAACCCATATGGACAGTAAAAATTCTAAAAAAGCGTTTTTCCGCTGCGAGGCATCTTCTGAGATTGGAGGCGGGCATGTCATGCGGTGCCTGACTCTGGCCGATGCCCTTGCGGCACGGGGATGGATCTGCGCGTTTATAACGGGGACCGAGAGTACCTTAGCCGTTCCGGCGCTCCGTGAAAAAAAATACGATATCCTTTCTCCAGACTCACCGCCTGATTGCGGGGATTTGCTCGTTGTGGATCATTACGGGCTTGATGCTGCCTACGAGAAGAAAGCCCGTGCATGGGCCAAACGGATCATGGTCATTGATGATCTGGCGGACCGTCCGCATGAGTGTGATATCCTGCTGGACCAGACTTATGGACGACAGGCGGCAGATTACAAGATCTTTGTGCCGCCCGGCTGTACGGTACTGGTGGGAGCGGATTACGCCCTGCTGCGCCCCGGCTTTGCAGAACGGCGTGCGGATTCTCTGCGCCGTCGGGATGGAAGATTAGAGCGCGTTCTGGTCTTTATCAGCAGCCTCGATGCCCGTGATGGAACATCTTTCGTGCTCGAAGCGCTGAACGGGCTTCCTTTTTTTCTGTCCGTGGATGTGGTTTTGGGAAGCGGCGCAGAAAATTTATCGCGGGTTCGTCAGATGGCGGAAAAATCCCGCCACGACATCACAATTCATACCGATATCGCGGACATGGAAACCTTGATGAAACAGGCCGATCTGGCAATTGGCGCGGGCGGGACGGCCAGCTGGGAGCGCTGTTGTCTGGGCTTGCCCGCGCTTGTGATTGAAATCGCCGACAATCAGGCCCTGATCGCGCGGGAACTTTCAAAAGCCGGCGCCGTGGATTATCTTGGGCCCATGGAAGACGTTTCAAAAGACAATATCCGGCAGGCGATTTTAAGTCTCAAAAATAACGGTTTTGCCCTCAAGGCGATGAGCGCGGCCGCCGCGCGCGTATGCGACGGTCTGGGAACAGAGCGTGTGATAAAGGTTCTGTGTCATGGCTGAAGGAGGGAAAAAACCGCACCGCGTTTCCGTGGTGGTGGATAATGAAAGCTGGGTCCTGCCTTATGCGCGGGCTCTTATTTCATGGAGCATGGCCCAAGGGAACATAGCCAAACTATGCCGGACCCATGACGAGGTTGAAGAGGGAGCGGTGGCTTTTTATTTGGGCTGCGTGAAAATTACCCCGCCCGCCGTTTTAGCCCGGAATCAGAAAAATCTTGTCGCCCATGCGAGCGACTTGCCCCACGGGCGGGGATTTTCTCCCTGGACCTATGCCATTCTGGAGGGAAAGAACCGTATTCCGCTTTGCCTCATCGAAGCCGCGGAGGAGGTTGATACGGGGCCTATCATTTACAAGGAATGGATCGATCTGAGCGGCACGGAACTGGTGGAAGAAATTCGCGATCTTCTGGGGCGTCATATCGTGGATCTTTGCTGCCGTTATCTGTCCGAACCCGTGCCGCCAGAGGGTAAGGCTCAATCCGGGGAAGCGAGCGTTTATCCACGCCGCACCCCCAAAGACAGTCGCCTCGACCCAGAGCAAACGATCGCTGCGCAATTTGATTTGTTGCGTGTGGTGGACAATGAACATTATCCGGCTTTTTTCGACTATAAAGGGCGGCGTTATAAAATACGGATTGAGCCTGATGAGAGAGATTTATGAGAAATTTTAAAATCGGGAATCGCAGTGTCGGGGCGGGCCATCCCTGCTATATCATCGCGGAAATTTCCTGCAATCATGAGGGCAATCTGGAGGAGGCTAGGGGGATCATCGAAGCCGCCGCGAAAGCCGGATGCGACGCGGTGAAGATCCAGACCTACACCGCTGACACTATTACCCGGGATTTTAAAACAAAACCCAAGGGGACGATCTGGGAAAATCTTGATCTGCACGGGCTTTATAAAAAAGCCTCCACGCCTTGGGAGTGGCACGGCGAGCTTCAAAAAACCGCCGATGCCCATGGGCTACATCTGTTTTCCTCACCCTTTGATGAGACAGCGGTAGATTTTCTGGAAGAGATGAACGCTCCCGTTTATAAAATCGCCAGCTTCGAGATCGTGGATACGAAGCTTCTTGAAAAAGTCGCCAAGACCCGCAAGCCCGTCATCATCTCCAGCGGCATGTCGACCTATATGGAACTGCGTGAAGCCTTCGATACGCTGCGTGCTCAAGGCGCTTCGGACATCGCGATCCTGAAATGTAACAGCGGATATCCGGGGGAATTCGCGGAGGCTAACCTGAGAACCATTCCGGTCATGGAAGAGCTGTTCGGCTGCGTGGTGGGGCTTTCCGATCACATTATTTTTGCGGATTCGCAAATTGAAAACTGCCGTAAGCCTTTTGCGCACATCACGCCGCTGGAAGCCGTAAAGCTGGGCGCGAAGATCGTGGAGGTCCATCTGACGCTGGATCGCGAGAAAGCACGGGGCCTGATGGAGAACAATGAAGGCGGATTCGACTGGCCCTTCAGTCGTACCCCTGCGGAGCTAAAGCAGATGGTGGATGCGATCCGGGCTTTTGAGCGTGGAGAAGGAATTTCCTATACGGAAGAAGAATCCGCTCTTGCCGTTGCCGCGCGCGGAGAAGTCCGTTTTGATCCCACGCCGAAGGAGGAAGGCAGCCGCTCCATCCGCCCCAGCCTGTGGGTCGTGGAAGATATAAAGAAAGGCGAAGTCCTGCGTTTTTCGGGAGGAGAAAGAGGTAATTTCGATTCTATCCGGCCCGGCGGTGGGCTCCATATAAGATATGCGGATGTTATAGAGGGCAAGCCTGCTACCCGCGATCTGAAGGCCGGGGAACCCTTGGAATGGGGCATGGTGGGGATCACCCGCCAATAAAAAACTTGGCCTTCCCTCTGGCGGATGATAAAACCTCAGTCATTATGACCGATATTCAAGCTTTAAAATCCGAACTGACCGGCCAGATCGAGGCCGCCAACGATCTCAAGGCCCTGGATGAGGTGCGCGTGGCCGCGCTTGGCAAAAAGGGCCGGGTCACGGATCTGATGAAGAGTCTGGGCGCGATGGATCCCGAGGAACGCAAGATCCAGGGTCAGGCGCTCAACGTCTTCAAGGACGAGATCGCGGAAATTCTAAAAACCCGCGAAAGCCTTCTGCAGAAGAAGGATCTGGATTCACGTCTTTCATCCGAGGCGCTGGATGTCACGCTCTCCCCCCGTCCCGAGGGAAAAGGCGTTATTCATCCCATTTCCCGCACGATGGAAGAGCTGACCGGCATATTCGGCGCGATGGGATTTTCGGTGGCGGAAGGGCCGGACATTGAGGATGACTGGCATAACTTTACCGCGCTCAATTTCCCTCCCGGTCATCCGGCCCGGGAAATGCAGGATACATTCTTCCTTCAGGATAATCCGGATAGTCAGGGCGACCGGGGCCGGATGCTGCTTCGCACGCACACATCCTCCGTCCAGATCCGCCATATGGAGACCAACACGCCGCCTTTGCGGATCATCTGCATGGGGCGTACCTACCGCTCCGATCATGATATGACCCATACGCCGATGTTTCACCAGATCGAAGGGCTGATGGTGGACAAGAACGTGCATATGGGTCACCTGAAAGGCTGCCTGACGGATTTCGCGCGGGCCTTTTTCGAGGTGGACGATCTGCCCATGCGCCTGCGCCCTTCGTTTTTTCCCTTTGTGGAGCCGGGTGCCGAGGTGGATATAGGTTATGTGAAAAAAGGAGGGGGGATCGAGCTGGGCCGCGCCGAAAATCCGGCTGACCAGAAATGGATGGAGGTTCTGGGGGCAGGTATGGTTCACCCCAATGTCCTGAAAAATTGCGACATAGATCCCGATGAGTATCAGGGTTTTGCCTTCGGCGCTGGGATAGAGCGCCTCACGATGCTGAAATACGGTATCCCCGACCTGCGCACATTCTTCGAGTCCGATATACGCTGGCTCGCGCATTATGGTTTTGATTCGCTTGAACGGCCTTAAATATTTTTCCTTAGAGAGAAATAAACAGGCGTGGAAAACTTGCAAAAACTATAAATTTTATGTATACTTCAAGCAGATTGATTAAATAAATGAGAACAGGGAGCCTTACACCATGAATGCAAAAACAATGAAATATAAGGATTTAAGCCAATATTCAGCCGTCATCGGGCAGGTGCAGGTGGCAGGCTTGAATCTTCAGCTTTGTGATTATGTGGAAAGGGTGGAAGGGAAATGGTACGCGACGGCGTATTTTCTGGATTCTCCTTCCGTTCAGGATGGTTGGGACAAAAGCGGCATTTACCTGAAAACGCTTAAGGCGGCCAAGGATACCCGGCTGGCCTTTGTGCCGGGGGATTTGTTGTCCAAGGCTGTTCCCTCCTACAATGATGAAGGTCAGACGCTGGATCTAATTGGCCGGCTTGAAAAAGAGCTTGCGAAGCTCAACACGCAAAAAATAGAAGCCATCCGCGCCTGATTTTTGTTTATTGATGCACGCAGGGGCCCTTAAAAAGCCTCTTCCTTCAGCGCCATCAGCGTTTTTGCTCCCGCCATCACCATTTTAAAGCGTGAATCCGCCTCGGGCAGTACGCGCTCCATGTAGAAGCGGGCGGTGTCCATTTTCGTGGCGTAGAAATCTTCGTTTCCTGGCTGGGTAGAGAGCTTCTCCTGCGCGGTTTTCACGATGCGGCACCACATGAAGGCGAGCGCGACGAGCGCGAACTGGCGCAGGTAATCGGTCGCCGCGGCTCCGGCTTCATTCGGGTCTTTAAGACTTTTTTGCGCGATGCTGGCCGTGGCTTGCTGGAGCTTGGCGAATGATTTGGCGAGCGGGAATATAAATTCCTGTAGTGCCGTATCTTCTTGATGTTCTTGAATGAATTTTTGCACGGGATGGAAGAAACGGCGTAGCAGACGGCCATAACCTACGCTCATCTTACGCCCAACCAGATCGAGCGCCTGGATGCCGTTGGTACCTTCATAAATCTCGGCGATCTTGGCGTCGCGCATATATTGCTCCACGCCGTGCTCGCGGATATAGCCATGTCCGCCATAAGTCTGAATGGCCAGGCCGGCGATCATGGTGCCCATGTCGGTCTGGAAGGCCTTTACGATGGGTGTGAGCAAGGCGACCAGATCGTCGGCTTCTTCACGGACGGCAGGATCAGGGTGCTTGTGCGCGATGTCCAGATTCATTCCCGTCCAATAGGCCAGGGCTCGGGATGCCTCGATGATGGATTTCCCTGTTAGGAGCATGCGGCGCACATCCGGGTGCACGATGATCGGGTCAGCGGGCTTGCCCGGATATTTCGTGCCGTCCAGCGCGCGCATCTGCAGGCGCTCTTTCGCATAGTTCAAGGCGTTTTGATAAGATACCTCTGCGATGCCAAGTCCCTGCATGGCCACGCCCAGACGTGCGGCATTCATCATGGTGAACATGGCTTTTAGGCCCTTGTTCTCTTCGCCCACCAGCCAGCCCTGCGCGCCATCGAAATTCATAACGCATGTGGATGAGGCCTTGATGCCCATTTTATGCTCGATCGCGCCGCAGGCCAGCCCGTTGCGCGGACCCGGATTACCTTGGGCGTTCGGAATGAATTTCGGAACCACGAAGAGGGATATGCCTTTCACGCCCTCCGGCGCATTGGGTAGACGGGCGAGAACCAGATGGATGATGTTCTCGGTCAAATCATGTTCGCCCGCTGAAATAAATATTTTTGTGCCGGTTACGCTAAAAGATCCGTCGCCGCGCGGATCGGCCTTGGTTTTGATCAGGCCCAGATCCGTGCCGCAATGCGGCTCGGTCAGGCACATCGTGCCCGACCAGATTCCCTGGATCAGCTTGGGCAGATAGGTCTTCTTCTGTTCATCTGTGCCGAACTGGTGCAGCGCTTCGTACGCTCCCTGGGAAAGGCCGGGATACATGCCAAAGCTCATATTGGCCGAGCAGATCATCTCCTGCATCGCGGTGTTAAGCATCACCGGCATGCCCATGCCGCCATAGGCAGGATCGGAGGAAAGGCCGCACCATCCTCCCTTGGCGAAGGTTTCATAAGCCTCCTTAAATCCGGCGGGGGTCGTGACCTCTCCATTGTTGAAATGGCATCCTTCCTCATCGCCGCTCCGGTTGAGAGGGAATAGAATCTCGGCGCAGATCCGTCCACCTTCTTCCAGGATCTGGTCCATCAGGTCTGCGGAGAAGTCAGCGTAGCCAGAAAGTTCCGACAGGCTCCCCGCATTTAAAACATCGTGGAGAATGAAGCGGATATCATCGAGGGGAGGATTATAGAGGGGCATGAACACTCCTTTGCTTTCTTTATGATTCTATCACAAAGAAACGGGAGAAAAGAGAGGGATCTTAAGGGTTTTTTCCAGTTCCGCTGATCCAGCCGCCGCCAAGCACGCGATCGTCTTGGTAAAATACCGCTGCCTGACCGGGAGAGATTCCGTATTGCGGAGTCTCCAGTTGGATTTCAGCGGCGGCCTGCTCCGTCCGTCGGATCGCGGCGGGAATGGGGGCCATAGTAGAGCGGAATTTCACAAGCGATGAGCCCGTGGCCTGGTCTTCCGAAGACAGCCAGTTGCAGTCCTGTACATAAATTACATTGCGGGCGAGCGCCTCTTTGGGGCCCACAACTACCTGATTTTTCAGGGAATCGACGGACAGAACATAGAAAGGATCGTTATTCTCCGATACGCCGCCCCCGATGCCGATTCCCCGGCGCTGGCCGATCGTGTAGTTGATGATGCCTTCGTGCCGGCCCAGAACGTTCCCTTCCTGATCTACTATATCTCCGGGATTGACAGCTTCAGGACGGATTTTCTTGACCACGCGGGCGTAATCGCCGTGCGGCACAAAGCAGATATCCTGAGAGTCCGGTTTTTCAGCCGTCAAAAGACCAAGGCGCTGTGCCTCGGCGCGGGTTTTGTCCTTGGTCCATCCGCCCAAAGGAAAGCGCAGATAATCTAACTGTTCTTGTGTAGTGGCGAAGAGGAAATAACTTTGATCCTTAACTGGATCTATGGCCCGGTGGAGCTGAGAGCGTCCATCCCCATTCAAGACCCGGCGCACGTAATGCCCTGTTACCATGCATTCCGCCCCTAGATCGCGGGCGACATGCAAAAGATCCCTAAATTTGACGCTTTGATTGCAGCGCACACAGGGAATAGGCGTTTCACCCCGCATGTAACTATCCGCGAAATCGTCAATGACGGATTCGCGGAAATTGCTTTCATAGTTCAGAACGTAATGCGGAAATCCGCGGCCTTCGGCCACGCGGCGGGCATCGTGGATATCCTGCCCGGCGCAGCATGTCTTGCTTTTAGAGGTGGCTTCTCCGTGGTCGTAAAGTTGCAGCGTCACGCCCACCACGTCATAGCCCTGCTCGTGCAACAGTGCGGCGGCGACGGAGGAATCGACGCCCCCCGACATCGCCACAACCACGCGAGTGTCCCGGGGATCTTTCTCAAAACCCAGTGAATTCATCATGGCACCTTATGGGCGTAGATCTCCAGATGTGGATAGGGAATTTCAATCCCGTTCTCTTTAAATGCATCCCAGAGCATCAGCAAAACCTCGCCCTTGACGTTTGTGATCCCGCCTTCGGGATCTTTGATCCAGAAACGCAGGGAAAAATTCAGGGAACTGTCTCCAAAGGAGGTGATCCAGCAGACAGGCTCGGGCGTATCCATGACGCGCTTGGGTTTGATGGCGGCTTTTTTTGCTATTGCGATAACCTGATGAGGGTCGGATTTATAATGAACGTCAAAAGGGATATCCAGCCGGATCAGCTTGTTGCCGTGGGACCAGTTGACCACGCTTTGCGTGACGAATTCCTCGTTCGGGATCAAGTAGGATTTATTGTCCCGCGTGACGATTTCGATGAAGCGGGCACCCATGTGTTGTACCCAGCCGAACGTGCCGCTTTTCTCAAGCTCAATCACATCGCCGGGTTCAATGGATTTATCCAGGAGCAGCAAGAGACCACTGAACAGGTTGGAGACGACTTTCTGCAGACCAAAGCCAATCCCCAGACCCACAGCTCCTGAAAAAACCGCGAAGAGCGATAGATCGATTCCCGCGCTTGTGATTCCAATAATAACGGCGAAAACGACGAGTGTGATCCGGATGATTTTCGCCATCAGAACTTGGGAAGAACGGGTGAGGCTCTTGGCCCGCAGGACACGCCTTTCCAGAAATGTGGAGGTGAAAAGCGCCAGATAAAGCAGGCCAAAAAGCGCCAGAATACTTTTGATGAGAGCCAGCGCGGAAAGCCGGAATACGCCAATTTCAAATCCAACGGAATCGAGGGCGCGCGTGGTCTCGTCCATGATCCCCAGAATGCTGAGCGCCGCGATTGCCCAGATGGTAAAGCTGAAAAAATTACGCGCAAGCGGATTGACGATAAATTGAAGCGCGATCCGGATGGCAATCCAGGCGAGAAGAACTTTCATAAGCGCACGGGTCAGGGAAATGTCGATATTTCCGCTGAGTGTGGTCTCTGCAAGAGTACTGATCAGCAAGAAGCATAGCATTGCCAGGGGGAGGACAAGCTCCTTGATATTATGCAGCGTCCGCTTGACCCGGATATGAAGGGGAAGCGTGTCAATGGCGTTGCTGAGGCGTTTGCGGGTCAGCCTGTAGAAAATATATCCGCCAAGATAGGCGGACAGGACCAGCGCTGCCTGATATAAGGTATTTTCTATCCAGACATGCTCTGTAAACCAGGAAACAAGTGTGTCGGGAATTTTTTTTGGGACAGGCGGTTCAGTTTGCACGGATCAGACTCACGGCCTTCCGCGGATAGGATTCCTGAAAAGCATCGTCGAAATCGGGACGGTGCGCCATCAAGCGGAAGAAGATCGGCCCGCACAGGATATCCACTATTGTTTTTGTATCGAATGTATTCCCAAATTCCCCCTCGGCCTTTCCCCGGTCGATGCTGAAGGCGATGGCGTCGATGAGGGGGCTGAGAAAGCTGTTCTCAAAAATTTTATGCGATTCCGGGTTCGTCTGGGCTTCGCTGAAAAGCTGGGCAATGACCTCGCCGTTCTTGCTCTGGAGCAGGCGGATGAGCTTTTCCAGCTGCATGATGACCGCCTCGGTATTGTTCCGTGGCGTTGGAAGGGGGGTTTGCATTCCCGGCTGATTGATGAGGGCGTCCATGACCACCGCAGTCTTATTCGGCCACCAGCGATAAATGGTGGTTTTTCCGACCTTGGCCTTTTTGGCGATGGCCTCGATGCTCAATTCCTGAACGGATTTATGAAGGAGAAGGCTGTTGGTCGCCTTCAGGATGGCGTTTTTCGATTTCTCGCTGCGCGGACGGCCCTTGGGCGGTGAAATTTCCTCTTTCAAGACAGCATTCGACATGACACTTCCTTTCTGAACTGCGCGTAGCGTATCGGCGGAGAGGGATCATGTCAGCAGAGGCAAAAAAAAGCAAGAGACGCGAATGTGTCTCTTGCCCGATTTTTAAATAGGATTCGTCTATCTTTAATGTCCGCCCGGTACTTTGAGCGAGGGAAGATTGAGTTTGGCGGCTTCTTCCGCGCCTTTGTTGAAAAGGTCGCCGGCTTCCCGGAAAAAACCCTTCTCACCGGGATAAGCCTGATAAGTCGCCGCCTGACGGGCTTCTTCCGCCAGCGTCACGATATCCGCGTCCGCCATGCCATATTTGTCTTTCAGGACTTTATACTGGCCTTCAAACTCGGCGGTCATGGCCAAAGTCGGCGTATGGACATCCCTAGGATCCTTGCTCTTAGTGTCCTTTCCCACGGTTGTTTTGACTGTTTCTGTTTTTAAAAGATCCACATCGATGGGCAGCATGACCGCTTTGCCATCTCCTACCATCACGATCTGGAGAAGGTCTGCCTTCTCGGTCAGGGTAATGACACCACCATCGATCTCAAGCCGCCCGTCCTTCTGCAGAACCTTCGTTCCCGGCGGCAGGGTTATTTCCCCTGTTTTGTCTTTTTCGCCGGGCAGGATAAAAATAGTATTGCCGCCATCGACTTTAAATTCTTCTGTTTTTTTCAGCGGTCCGGAACCTTTGGTGAGAAGCCCTACGTCATAGGATTCCTTATCCGCTTTGTTGAGCCGGTCGATCGGCGCGGCGGCGCTGAATTCTTCTCCTGGACCAAGAATTCTTTTATTTGCGCCCGCGGGTATAATGACGGGAACCCCCGATTTCGTAAAAGTTTCACCATTCAGGGTATAGGTTAGGCCGCCTTCGAATATAATTTCTGGATCTTTAGGGTCTGTCTGAGCCAGAGCTGCAGCCTGTCCGAATTCCTTTGAAATTCCTAGAGTCCCCATTCGTCTTCCCCACTGCTTATGAATATGTTTATTCATTCTAAGGGGGAATGTATTAACAATTTATTAACGAGAGCGAAATTCTTCCTTAGAAGACCGCTTGACCTTAAAAATCCAGCTCCACAATCACGGGTACATGGTCGGAGGGCTTCTCCCATCCCCGCGGCGCGGCCTCGATCCGGCAGGATCGCATCCGGTCGGCGATGAGGGGGGAAAGGAGGAAATGATCAATGCGGATACCATGATTCCTGGGCCAAGCCCCCGCCTGATAGTCCCAAAAGCTGTAATGCCCGCCGTTGGAGTTCTGAATCCGAAAAGCGTCCGTCAGTCCTAAGTTCAAAAGCGCCCGGAATTTTTGGCGGGATTCGATCCGGTAGAGCGCGTCATCCATCCAGGTTTTCGGATCGTGGCAATCCTTGGCTTCCGGGATAATGTTGAAATCTCCGCCGATTACAAAGGGAACCCCGCCCTGAATCAAATGTTGAAGGCGCATCTGCAGGCGTGCCAGCCAGCGCAGTTTATAATCGAATTTCTCGGAAGGCAGCGGGTTTCCATTGGGGGCGTAAATATTAATGATCCGCAATCCTTTAATTTCCGCTTCCAGATAGCGGGCCTGCTCGTCCGCATCTTCTCCGGAAAGCCTGTCCTGCATAAGGATGATCGGGGCTTTGGAGAGAATTGCGACCCCGTTATAGGCTTTTTGGCCCAGCGCGTGCGAGGAATACCCCAGCGCTTCGAACTCGGTGGTGGGGCAGGTCAGTGTTTTAAGCTCCTGCATCATCAGGATATCCGGGCTTTCTTCTCTGAGGAACCTCAGAACATGCTCCAGCCGCATTCCAATCGAATTGACGTTCCAGGTCACGATTTTCATCTGGAAATCCTGTCTTTCGGGTCTGTCTGATACCTGTGAGACCTCAGTTTTTCCATCAGCGGGCTATCTGCGGGAGAGGGAGGGGGAGTCTCCTGCGTAATCCATCCATAAAGATCTGGATCATTGTGTTGGAGCAACGCCTCATATTCATCCAGTTCTTTGTCCGAAAATTCTAAAACATTCTGATCCGCGAAGGATCCCAGCAGCAGGTCCATTTCGCGCGTCCCCCTGTGCCAAGAGCGAAAAATCAGCCGTTTTCTCTTTTTTTCGGGTGTTTCGGGGGAAATCATGGGCTGGTCCGGAGAGGCATCTGCCCCTGCGAAAGGCAGGGTTTAGGGGAATTCGGAGGAAGAGGACACGAACCGCTTGACATTTCTATTGGAATATCTCATAAAGCGGGCTCTTCGGAACCCCAAGGAGTCGAAAAATGGCTAAAAAAGGATCGGTTGTCAAGGTCAGGTTGGAAAGCGAAGCGGGAACGGGATACCGTTATTACGCCAAGCGCAGCACACGCGCCGAATATAAAATTCAGAAGAAAAAATATGATCCCTGGGCTCTGAATCCCGAGACGGGCAAAAAGGGCATGCATGTTCTTTTTGTCGAAAAGAAAATGCCCCCCTCCAAGAAGAGCTAGGATCTTCTCCTGCGTACGGATACGCTCCGTTTCGCGTGTTTTCTTCTGGCGCTTTCTTTGTACGCGCTTTTCAGTTCGCCCACTCCAGATTCTCCTGGCCTTGTTGAAGCTGCCATCGCTTTTCTTTTAATAGCCGCCGTAGGTCCGGGTATTATTTCGGATCTGTTGGTTTTTGATCGGGAAACGCCCCTTTGGCGGGGCGCTGCGCAAGTGCTTCTTCTCTTCGGTTTGACCGTGCCCCTCATTGTGGGCGCTCTGGGCGGTCATGCTTCCGCCCTTATGATACGGGACGTTATCCCGTTCTTATTTTTTCTTCTGCCTTTGTTTCTGACTCGGTTGTGCGGGGTAGAAAAACGCCCTGATATTACCCTGATAGCCATTCAGGGCGCGGGATTGATGTTCGCGGTGCGTGCGATTTGGGAAGTCCGGCAAGCCTCGCTCTTTCTTGTTCCGGTGGAACTGACATACTTCGCCAATGCCCCCACCATTTTGTTTACGGCCTTGTTTCTGATGGGGACGGCGGCTCTGATGTCCATGGCTCCGCTGAATCGCGCTTCTTTTCTCCATATTGTTGTTCTGGGATGTTTATCGGTCGTCGCGTTGACTCCGCTGGCTCTGACCGTGCAAAGAGCCGGTCTCGGATACGCTGTTTTATACGCGGCTATCCTGATGGGTATGGGATTATGGTGTGCCCCGTACCGCGTCCTGGGAGTCATACTGACTATCACAATCCTTCTGTTTTTAACCCTGGGTGATCCCTTGCTTGAAATCGTATCTTCCTTAAGGGAAAAAACCGCGCTTGTTGGCATGAATATGCGCCGGGAGGAGCTGGCCGCCGTGTGGAATGAGATAACGGGAAGCCCCTTGGGATTTCTGTTTGGCACGGGATGGGGGGGGACGTTTGAATCTCCTGCCGTCGGCGGGGTGCGGGTGAATTATACCCATAGCCTTCTCAGCAGCATCCTCCTTAAAACCGGGCTGATCGGGTTGCTTCTCACTGGGGTTTATCTCTGGGGCTTGGCACGGGAAGGGGGGGGAATGATCCTGCATAGGCCGGTTTTGGCTCTGGCCCTGGCTGGCCCGGTTGCGATCGACGTGTTCCTTTATGCCAGTTTCAAATCTCTTGATTTCGGTCTGATTCTTTTGCTCATCACGCTGTTTTCGGTTCCTCGGCCCGGCGTTGCATTGACTTCCCGCGTGTAGTATCACTGGTTTGTCTTGGCAACCGCTGGCGAAGGCAGGCATGAGTATTCCTTCAGTTTTATTTATCAACCGCGTTTATCCCCCTGTACGGGGGGCGAGCGGCCGGGTTTTGCGTGACTTGACCCAGGCATTCGTTCAGGACGGCTGGGATGTTCGGGTTCTGACCACGGGTTCGCGGTTGGAAAAGACCATGGACGGTGCTGTGCGGGTAACCCGTCTGAAGGGGCGGGCGAAGCCGTCGGGGCTTTTTTCCTACCTTTTCATCTGGCTCCGGCTTTTCGTAGCGGTTTTGTTCCAGCCCCGCGCGGATCTGGTTATTACGCTCACCGATCCTCCTTTTCTGGTGGTTGTGGGAAACCTCTTTAAAATGTTGAAGGGTGGACGGCATATTCATTGGTGCCAGGATGTCTATCCAGACATTTTACCCGCGCTGGATTTCAAATTTCCCGGCTTTATGATGGGGGCACTGTCATGGATATCCCGCCGGGCTCTGCGGCGGGCGGATAGGGTCGTCGTGATCGGGCGCTGCATGGCCCGGCATTTAGCCCTGACGGGTATAAATCCGCAGACGATGGAAATCATTCCCAACTGGTCTGATGGCGTGCTTGGCTTGTCCGATTCTCAAGGAGAAAGCCTGAAAACAGTTTACGTCGGAAAAGGCGTGAAGCCTTATGAATCCCAGCTCAAAAGCGATCCCAAATTTCGGGTGCTCTATGCGGGCAATATCGGGCGCGCGCATCCGGTGGACTCGATTCTGGACGCCGCGGAAATCCTGAATACACAAAATCCTGAAATCGAATTTATATTCGTGGGAGAAGGACCGGGATTTGACGCGATCGTTCGGGAGCGAGCACGGCGCGGCCTTGAGAATATAAGACTTATGCCCTGGCAGCCCGAAGAGCGGCTGCGTACCCTGATGGAGAGCGGAGATCTTCATCTCATCTCCATGAAGGAAGAGGCAGCCGGGATGCTGGTTCCTTGCAAACTTTATGCGGCTCTGGCCAGTGCGCGTCCATGTATTTATATTGGCCCCATCCAGGGGGAAGCGGGCAGGGTCATTCGGGATTTCAAGGCCGGGAGCGTTCTTACGCAAGGAAAATCGGAAGATCTGGCCGAAGAAATCCGGCGCTATCGTCTAAACAGCGAGGATTGGTTTTCCGCCCAGGAAGGGGCCGTCAGCGCGGGGCAGGTCTATAAATCCGAAGTGTCCCTCAAAGCCTGGATTGACCATGCGCGAACTCTGCTTTCCGCGCGGCCTCCGGAGGCTGTATGACTGGCCGCTCAAAAGCGATGACCTCCTTTCTTGTGCAACCACGCACCTTTCTTGATATGTGCGCGGATCTCTGGCGGGCGCGTCTGTATGTAGCAGCAGGCGTGTCTGCGGGAGTTTTCGCGGCGGCTTTTTTCTTATACGCGACCATTCCCTCTTATAGAGCATGGATGCTGGTGGCCCCGGCCAGCCCCATGAACGGCGCAGGTATATCCTCGGTTTTACCCGACGACAAATTTCCAGCCCTGAATGCTCTGGCATTGCGCATGAATATATCGAACTCTTCGGATTTCACGCGCTTCGAAAATATTTTCACCGGCCCCGCGGTCGCCGGAATTCTTTTGCAGGATAAAAAAATTATGGAGGGTCTGTCTCAAGACCGCGCATTTGGATTTTCAAAATCATCCCGTGAATGGACCTCTGGGCGCTTGTCCGAATATCTGGACAAGCGGGTGCGCATGGAGCCTGTCGGATCCACGGCTTTCCGGCGCTTAATCTACCTGCACCCCAATCCGTCTTTCGGTGTTTATCTTCTCTATAATATCCACCGCGCGGCGGATGATCTAATCCGGCAAAAGACCCGCGCGGAGTCCACGGCGCGCATCCACTATCTTCAAGGAGCCATGAATGGGACTCTCAATCCCGATCATCGCCGGGCATTGACGGCCCTGCTTTTAGAGCAGGAGCGGCTTTTAATGCTCGTGTCTGCGGAAACATCCTATGCCGCTGCTGTTGTGGAACCGCCGGTCTCAGGCACACGTATCGCCTGGCCTCCTTCGATGCTAGTTCTTTCCTCGTTCTTGTTCGTGGGAGCAGTGTGGGGTTTTGCCCTGCATGGGATTTTGATAGCCGTGAAAAAAACCCGCATGCGCCGGGGATCGTCTCCAAAAGCTTGGACCAGGGGATGGAGCAGCAACACCAACGCGCCCCTCATTTCATCGCAGGACGCAGCGGAATAAAGGGCGGTTAGACGGCTTCGCGCTTGTTTCGCAGGGCCTGAAGTCTGTCCATGGCATTTTCAATTTCAGGGGGATATTCACGACGCTCTACGAATTCGCCGCCCCCGGCGTTGCGCGTCATGGACATTTCGAGTGCCCTCACAAGGGTTTCTGAAATTTTAACGTCTCCTTGATCCAAGGCAAGATCCAAAGCCCCCAAAATCCGGTCGCTGAGACGTATTCTTTGCCGTTCCTGGTTGTCCATGATCACTTTTCTCCGTTTGAGGCATACGCCTATTCACTTCTTCTATTTTGCCCTTTTATCCACCCTGTTTCAAGCGCTGCCCCCGGCGGCATTCTTCGATCAGGCGGGAGAACTCGTTCAGGAACATAGTGCGCGCCTCATCCTTTTCCATCATGATTTCATGGCGTGCGCCCGGAATTTCAAGGAAACGGGCACGGGGCAGGATCTCCGCAAGCGCTCGGGCCGCCCTGTTATCCACGAGGGCCTCATGCTCCGCAGTGGCGATTACGCAGGGAATGTCCAGATCTCCCGTGTGAGGGTCTTTTTGCAAAAGCGCAGAAGATCTGAGGGCTTCATGGAGCCAGCTCCATGTAACATTTCCCACTTGCAACGCGGGCTCGGCCAGGCACCAGGCGTTGTGGATGGCTCCGCGTGCGGAATCGGTTGAAAAAATATCACCCCCGGGCGGCAGGCGGAATGCCTCTCGCCAATTCCCGCCCCCGGGAATGTAAGCATCCGGCATGAAAAAGGCGGGGACGCTGCTCAGAGCCGCGGTAAGGCAAGGTAGGGTATGCCGGAAGGCCCGGATACCAATCATCGGAGCGGAAAAGGCGGCGCCGATGAAGTGACTCGGATATTTTCTAAGATATCGAAGCCCGATATTCCCTCCCATGGAGTGAGCGAGCATGACGAGCCGGTCTTCGGTCTTTAGGGCGGGTTCGATCACATGGACGATCCAGTAATGAAGATCTTCTAGATCGTCTTCAAATCCCGAGGAATGGCGTTTGTGAGAATTTTTCAGGTAACGGCCTGATTTTCCTTGTCCCATCCAGTCGATGATATGGAAGGCCATATCATCCGCCAGAATATGGCGCGCGATCTCAAAATATTTCTCCGGGAATTCGCTTAAGCCAGGCAGACAGACAACATGAATATCGGGCGCGCCACTCGATGGCATGACTGAACCAAAGCGGATACGTCGCCCCGCGCGGGTAAATTCTCCCCACCGCCAGCCGGGCGGTTCGAGGAAACGGTCTTCGAGGGGAGGGGGAACGGACATTTTCAGGTATTTGCCTTTCTGATGGCTTCCCAGCCCTCTTTCGTCACTTCCCAACTCTCGGAATCAGTTTCACCTGAATTATGTTCCAGTTTCTCCATACCGACAAAATGTGCGCCTGTCTTTTCCTTCACCCTCCGGGAGGCGATATTGGTTTTGGCATTTTTGACGGTAAATTTTTTAATCCCCGCAGTAAAAAATATAAAATCCTGCGTGGCCGTGATCGCTTCTGTCATCAGGCCTCGTCCCTGAAAAGCCAAGGTGAGCCAGAATCCGCGGTCTCCAGTCTTTCCTTCCAGAAGCCGGAAATCTATAAGTCCGATAGCTTCATCCGGCCCGGTTTTGGAAATAATGGCCCAAACCAGGGCTTCCCCCTTTTCCATGCGGGGCAAAGCATTGCCGAAAAGAAACTGCTCCGCGCCATCCTCTGGATAGGGCCAGGGAACAAGCGTGGAGAGATGCTTGATGATTTCCCATTGGTTGAAGTGCTTCTGGATGGAAGGTGCGTCTGCAAGTGTTACCGGGCGCAGGATAAGTCGTTCGGTTTCCAGAACCGGCGTTTTCATAGATTTAAACCTGCTTCCACTCTATCCCTGCGTCCCGCTCGACGCACAGGGCAATGCCCATGCCGCCGCCGATGCATAGCGTAACGAGGCCTTTTTTTCCGTCCCGCCGCGCCAGTTCATGCAGAAGCGTCACAAGAACCCGCGCGCCCGAGGCACCGATCGGGTGGCCCAGTGCGATTGCGCCGCCATTCACGTTGGTTTTCTCGGCCGGAAATCCCATTTCCTTCATCACGCAACAGGCCTGCGCGGCAAAGGCTTCGTTGGATTCAATAAGATCGAGATCGGAGACTTTCCAGCCCGCTTTCTCCAGAGCCTTTTTCGAAGCCGGAATGGGCCCCGTGCCCATGATTTCGGGCGCAACGCCGGCAGTGGCCCATGAGACAATCTTCGCCAGCGGTTTCAGGCCACGCTTTTTGGCTTCGCTCGCGCGCATCAGCACCAGAGCCGCCGCACCATCGTTGATACCCGACGCATTGCCCGCGGTGACTGTGCCGTCTTTTTTGAAGGCGGGGCGCAGCGCACCAAGACCTTCGATGGCTGCGCCCGCCCGGGGAAACTCGTCGGTGTCGATAATGGTGTCGCCTTTTTTCCCCTTGATGGTGACGGGTACGATTTCAGCCTTGAATTTCCCGGCCTTGATGGCGGCCTCTGCACGGTTTTGGGACGAAACCGCCAGTGCGTCCTGATCGGTGCGGGAGACGCCGAATTTCTCCGCGATGTTCTCCGCCGTGATCCCCATGTGGATATCACCGAACGCGTCCCACAAGCCATCTTGAATCATGGTGTCGCTCAACGCCGCATTGCCGAATTTTACGCCCGTGCGCATCTGCGTGGCATGAGGGGACAGGCTCATGCTTTCCTGTCCGCCCGCCACGATGATGGACGCGTCTCCGCATAAAATAGACTGCATCCCCATGGCAACGGCGCGCAGGCCCGATCCGCAGACCTGATTGATCGTCAGCGCAGTTTTCTCCTTGGGGATCCCAGCGGCCATGGCGCTTTGCCGTGCGGGGTTCTGGCCCGACAGGGAGGTAAGAACCTGGCCCAGAAGCACATCGTCCACCTCCTCGGGCTTCACGCCGGAATCCGTCAGGACGGCTTGAATGACCGTTTTTCCCAGCTCATGCGCCGGCAGGGTGGACAATCCCCCGCCCAACGTGCCGATAGCGGTTCTTTTGGCGGATACGATAACGACAGGATCGGATGTGGTCATGGGGCAAGGCCTTTCTCAAAGGAAGATAAAAGTGAATTCATCTTAACCATAGCGTCCAGAGGGGGTTTTTCAAGAGAAAGAAGAGATCCACTCCCCTACCTTTCCCCACACATCCTCCACCGCGTTGCGGCCCGCGATCATGCCGATATGGCCGCAGGCAGGGTCTAGAAGCTTGGCTTTCGGAATTTTCTCCGCCAGGATCGCCGCCGTCTCGAATTCCACCAGCCGGTCTTTTGATGATGCGATCACCAGGGCGGGGCATTCGAGCGTTTCCGGAGAAACCGTGTGCTCTCCGATCCGCCATTCGTTCTGCAAGGGCTCGTTTTTCAGATACCATCCGGCGATGCATTCGCGCGCGAGCAGCGTGGGGAGATCCACCCCGTCATTGAGCCAGTCCTCCACGGCGATAAAAAGCTTTTCCTGCGCCGAGTTTCTTTCCATGTCGTAAAATCGTGCGAATTTTTCTGCGCCCTGCTCCGGATCGAGAGAAGCAAAAAGCGTTTGAATCCATTCGACCGGGAGAGCCCCTTTTTCATCCAGCGCGGGCAGAACGGTGGGAGCCCAGAATTTTATGCGATCCAAAAGCGCTTGCGAGCCGGCATGAAAATCCCAAGGCGCGGCCAGAAGTATAATCGACTTTAAGATGTCATGCGTCTGTGTGGCGGCGCCGAGCAGGATCGTACCGCCCATGCAATATCCCAGGGCATGGATCTTTTTTCCTTGGCGCTCGCGCACGAATTCAAGCGCCGGGATTAAACGATCCCTTATAACGCCTTCCAGATTTTTCTGGCCTTCGTCTTCAGCGCTGTTTCCCCAGTCCAGAAGGAAAAGATCCATATTCTTCTCGGAAAACCATCGCAACATGGAGCGTTCGGCTGTCAGGTCGAAAATATAACTTTTGTTAATAAGGGAAGGGATCAGGAGCAGTGTTTCTCTTGAAGATGCTCCGGTATCCGTTTGCTCTTCCTGCGCCTGTATGACGCGAAGTCGTACTGCGCCCTTTGTCCATATCGTATCAAGCGTAGGATGCGCGGGTTCGTATTCATGGGTTTGATATTTATGAATTCCCAACAGCATTTTTTGCAGGTTTTCAGAAACATAAGCAGGAGATTTATTCATATGAGACCAATATGACGTCGCAAGGGCGATAGGCGTCGAAAGTGGTCGCAATCCTTTGCGTCTGTATTTTTTCGATGGGGGTTTCATGTGCAAAAAAGTCTTCCTTAATTTTCCGGGAATATTTTCTATTATGGAGTTTGTTCCTCTTATTTCCAAGGTTCTTCTTGAACCACGAATAAGGCTTTTCAAAAATCAAAATTTGTGCATAATGGCGCGCATATCTCCTGCAATAACAATCATAGGAAGGTGCATAATGGCCAGAACCAAAAATGGCAAAGAAGAGCCTACACTGATTAAAAAATATGCGAACCGCCGTCTCTACGATACGGGACGCAGCAGCTACGTAACGCTCGAAGATTTGTGCGCCATGGTGAAGGAAGGTTATGACTTCGTTGTTCAGGACGCAAAGACGGGCGAAGACATTACCCGGCAAGTCCTGACGCAAATTATTGTGGATCAGGAATCCAAAGGTGAAAATCTTCTTCCGGTGGGCTTCCTGAAAAGCCTTATCGGATTTTACGGCGACAATGTTCAAAGCCTGGTGCCGAACTATCTCGAAAACACCTTTGACCTGTTCGTTAAAAATCAGGAGCGCATGCGCGAGCAAATTTCAAAATCTCTTGAGGGCATGGGTAGCGTAAACGGCATGAAGGGCATCTTTCCCGCCCCGACGTCTTCTTTGGAAGACCTGAATCGCAAGAACATGGAGATGCTTGAGCGCGCGATGAAGATGTTTACCCCCTTCAACCGGGCCTACGGAACTTCGGACTCATCGGCGAAAAAAGATTAAAATCAGAGAATTGAAAATTTTTTAAAGACCGCCGGGCGATCGGCGGTTTTTTCATGGGGCTTCATCCTTAAACTACGGGATTGAATGTAAGTCACGCGGCTATTATGATTTGGGAAGTTTTTTCCCGAGAGCAGGACACAATGACCATGGAAAGATTTAATATGAAAATATTTGGCTATGCCGGAACTTTGGGCATATGCATGCTGTCTATGGGACAGGCCAGCGCGGAAACCCTGATTAATCCCTATCCTCCTAAATCAACGGCTTCTGTCGCCGCGCCGGTTACGCAGATTCCGGCCCTTCTGCCTCCCGCCGCGTCTGTGCCGGCCCCGCTTCCTGTGACAGACACTCTGGATGCTCGCTCTACATCTCTGATCGTACCGCCTGCGCGCACTGCTGAAAAGCTGGCGAAACCTTTGCTGGCGGATGAAACCGATCCCAATCTGCCGCAGAACCGTCCCGTGGATTTTACTATGCCCCATGGAATTCGTCCCCTGGCGGTCGCCCCCCCGCCGCCCCCCACCCTGTTTGATGATAAGGCTGAAAAAAGTCCGCCCTATGCGCGCGCGGATAGGAGCCAAGCTCTTCCTCCCGTTCCGCCGTCGGTGGCTATGCCCATGCCGATTTCTGCAGCCCGGGAGCCTGCTGTTCCTACCCCCATGGCTATGCCAGTGGAATCTGCTCCGGCCCGGATGCCTGCGCCTCCTTCCCAAATGGTCCTGGACAACAGGAAGGATGTGGAGGCTCTGCAGAAACAGGTGCAGGGCGCCCGCACGGCCTTGGATGCCATGCAAAGCGATGTAGCGGCCCAAGAAAAACAGGCCGCCCAAAAGGACATGGAAATTGAGCTTTTGAAATCGTCTCTTCAAAAAGCCCAAAGCAATGACGCGGTTGTCGGTCGTTTGAGCGCTCAGCTTTCTGAAACGCAAAAGAAAATCGAAATGCTCCAAACACAGGCGGAGACGGAGCGCGCCCAAAGAATGGCGGAGATTGAAAAACAAAACGCCCTTCGCGCGGCTCCCGTTCCGCCGCCGCCTGTTGTTGAAAACACCGTCCCCAAACAGGCCGTGGATCAGTTGAACGCAGAACTTATGGAGGCCCACAAGAAAATCTCCATCCTTCAACAGGAAGTCTCAAAAAGCCGGGAGGAGGCCCAAAGACAGCAATTCACGCCTCCGGCACCCCCATCCCCATCCCCATCCGTCGCTTCGCCTGTCCCTGTTCTCGTGGATAACAGCGTGAAAAAGGAAACCGTGGACCGTTTGGATGCGCAATTGTCCGAAGCGCAGCGGAAAATACAAGATCTCCAGCAGGAGTTCGAGAAGCGCCGCCAGGAAGATGCCCGCAAGGAGCAGGAAATAGAAGCTCTCCGGGCTTCTCTGGCGCGTAATGACCATAGCGCTCAGTCCGTCCAGCAATTGGGCCGTCAGCTTGTCCAGGCTCAGGAAACCATCTCCGCCCTGCATCAGGACTCCAAGGCTCAGGTCCAATCCGAAATCAAAAGCGAGGTCGAGCGTCTTTTGAGAGAGAAAGAATCCCAGCAGAAACAGGCGGTTGTGGCGCAAAGACAGATTCCCTCTCCGCAACCGGTTGCGGCCCGGCCGTCTCCGTCCCAGCCCTTGCGCGTCACGTCGGCGGATTTGATTCAATCTCGTCCTTCTCCTCCCTCTGCGCCCCCGGTATCCTTAATGCCCTCGCCCAAGGCCCTGAACATCTGGACGGTGCAGCGCGGCGGCGATATACAGGCAGCTTTGCGCGGATGGTCGGATGCGGCGGGCGTAGAATTGGTCTGGCATCCCGAAGAGGCATTTGCGGTTCGCGAGCCCCTGCGTCTGCAGACCAGCTATGAAGAAGCGGTCCAATCCCTGCTCGACCAATATGCTGGCACCGGCACCCGTCCGGTTGGAAGTCTGTATATAGATCCCCAGAGTGGCAAGCGTACCCTGATTATCCAAACGGCCAAGGGCGTCTAGGTAGGTTCACGTTTGCTCCGGCGCGATATTTCCGGGCGCGGAGTGCTCAGGAAGAGTAATACATGGAATATTCGACCGGATGCACCATGGTTTCGTAGGTGTCCAGCTCCTCGCGCTTTAGTGCGATATAAGCGTCGATGATATCTTGGGAGAAAACATCTCCTTTCATGAGGAAGTCCTTGTCGCTCTCCAGCGCGGCCAACGCGTCCCGCAAAGAACCGCAGACGGTGGGAATGCGGGATTGATCCTCTTTTGAAAGGTGATAGAGATTTTTATCCATGGCCTCGCCGGGATGGATTTTATTCTCGATCCCGTCCAGTCCCGCCATAAGCATGGCCGCCAGCGCCAGATAGGGATTGGCGCAGGGATCAGGGAAGCGCACTTCCACCCGTTTTCCCGCCTGTGTGCCGGCATGAGGAATGCGGCACGAGGCCGAACGGTTGTTCGCCGAATAGGCCAGGAGCACCGGCGCTTCATAGCCGGGCACCAGGCGTTTATAGCTGTTTGTGGTGGGGTTTGTAAAAGCATTCAGGGCCCGGGCGTGCCGGATGATGCCGCCTATATAATAAAGCGCGATGTCCGAAAGGCCCGCATATCCGCTTCCGGCAAACAGAGGATCGCCCTTGTTCCAGATCGATTGATGTACATGCATACCCGAGCCATTATCCCCGAAGATGGGTTTGGGCATGAAGGTGGCGGTCTTGCCGTAGCTGTTGGCGACGTTTTGGACCACGTGCTTATAAATCTGAATATTGTCCGCGCAATTCGTCAAGGTGGAATATAAAATTCCGATCTCGCACTGGCTCGGGGCCACTTCGTGGTGATGCTTTTCAACGGAGATCCCCATGCTTTGCATGACCGTCACCATCTCTCCTCGAATATCGGACAGGCTGTCGACGGGACTGTCGGGGAAATACCCGCCCTTGGGGCCGGGGCGGTGCCCCTTGTTCCCGGTTTCATAGTGCCGGCCGCTGTTATAGGGGCCTTCCTCGCTGTCGATCCGGAATCCCACATGATGGGGCGCGACATCGATCCGGACATCATCAAAGATAAAGAATTCAGCCTCGGGCCCGAAATAGGCCGTGTCCCCGATGGTAGCCTTTTTCAGATACGCCTCGGCGGCTTTTGCGATCTGCCGGGGGTCGCGCTCGTAGGGGCGCCCGGTTTGCGGATCAATGACGTCGCAGATGATTTTAATGGTTTTTTGGGCGGCGAAGGGATCCAGGCACACGCGTGTGATATCGGGCCGGATATTCATATCCGAATTGTCGATATCCCGCCATCCCGCGATCGACGAGCCATCGAAATAGACCCCGTCCCTCAGCTTGTCGTCTCCAAAGGCACTGACATGCTCGGTGGTGTGGTGCCATTTTCCGCGTAAATCCGTAAAATTCAGGTCAATGAACTGGATGTCGTTCTCATCAATGAATTTGATCAGCGCGGTGTTATTCTTGAATTTCAGGATGTTCGCGGACATGGCCTCACCTTGTTCTTACCATAAGTTATTGACGGGGCAATAGGGCTTCTGTATCATGCGCTTACGCCAAAAACAATCCATACGCCAGAGCCTTATGATTCTACGCGCGTTGGTTAAGATGAGAAAGCACAAAACATGACTTTGAAATCAAACGCAGAACTGCTGGACCAGCTTCGTCCGCAATTGCTTTCCCTGAACTCCCTAAATCACAATTTCCAGTTGGGAAAGGATTATCCGGGCAAAGAAATCGAAGCTTACGGGGTTCATCAGGTTGATCTAAAACTCTTTGGCACAAAGCATAAAAACCCAGGATCAAAGCTTTATGATAACTTTAATGAGATGGTAAGGGCTGTGGCCAGACGTACCATTCAGGATTACACGGTGGAAAAGGATGGAAAGAAACAAATCACCATCCACCCCAAAGAACTGGACCAGCGCGTGGGAATCGCCGTTCTCAGGAAGCTGGGATACGCCATTAATCATTAAATAAAGATAGGAATTTGAGGAAGGGACTTGACGGCCAAGGCGTCGAGTATATAGAGAAACATTCTGACCGGCGTGCGTCGCGCTGGCCATGGCGACTGTAGCTCAGTGGTAGAGCCCTCGGTTGTGGTCCGAGTTGTCGCGGGTTCGATCCCCGTCAGTCGCCCCATTTTCCCTGCCGCTGTTGGCTGTGCAGGATTTCTTGGGGAGGACCTTAAATCCCGTGATCCATAATACTCCCGATCTTTGGGGCGCCGATTTCCCGCAAAAAACAGGGGATATCCACAAATATGATTGCGGCCATGCCCTAATCCATGGCGCGCCGGGACTGACCGGGGCCACGCGGCTGGCGGCGTCAGCCTGCGCCCGTATGGGCGCGGGACTTGTCACGGTTCTGACAGATAGGGGTCGGGGCGATTTCTACCGCGCGTGCTTGCCGGCTCATATTATGGTGCGGGAAGATACGGGCTGGAAGGACACGCGCGTCACGGCCCGTCTCTGCGGACCAGGCGGCAGCGCGAGCCCGCCGGATTTTTCTTTGGACATTCCCACGGTTCTGGATGCAGGCGCCTTGGAATTTATATCCGGTACGCTGCAAGGGACCTATATTCTAACGCCGCATGAGGGAGAATTCGCCCGGATTTTCCCAAGTATACAGGGATCTCGGATCGAAAAAGCTCTGAGTGCGGCGCGGCAGGCTGGTGCAATTCTTGTCCTCAAGGGGGCGGAAACCGTCATCGCCGCGCCGGATGGGCGGGTGGCCGTGAATGGACATGCTTCGGCCTTGCTGGCCACGGCCGGGACAGGCGATGTTCTGGCGGGCATGATAACAGGGCTTTTGGCGCAGGGAATGGAGCCCTTCAAGGCTGCCTGCGCTTCGGCGTGGATTCATGGAGACTGTGCTCTGCGCTTTGGGCCGGGCCTGGTGGCGGAAGATTTACCGGATCTGATTCCGCAGACTTTGCGGGGATTGTTCAAAGTCTGATTACAGCCGCACCGGAATTCCGGCGTCGTACAGGGCCTGTTTGGCCTCTCCAATGGTGTGCTGGCCGAAGTGAAAAATAGAAGCCGCCAGAACGGCCGAAGCCCCGCCCTCCTGAATCCCATCTACGAGATGTTGCAGTGTGCCCACACCGCCCGAGGCGATGACAGGCACGCTCACGGCGTCTGAGACCGCACGGGTAAGGGCCAGATTGAAGCCTTTTTTCGTCCCGTCCCGGTCCATGGAAGTGAGAAGGATTTCTCCCGCCCCATATGCTGCCATGCGCTGCGCCCATTCCACCGCGTCGATCCCCGTGCCCTTGCGGCCGCCGTGGGTGAAGACCTCCCATCCGGCGGAGCCATCCGCTTTTTCCTTGGCGTCTATGGCCACGACGATGCATTGACTTCCGCATTTTTCGGCCGCTTCCCGCACGAATTCAGGGTGGTTCACCGCCGCGGAATTGATCGCGACCTTGTCCGTGCCGGCCTGGAGCAGGTTGCGGATATCCTCTAGCGTGCGCACGCCGCCGCCCACGGTCATGGGCATAAAAATTTCCTCCGCTACGCGGGAAACCACATCCAACATTGTACGGCGCTCCTGGTGGGTAGCCGTGATGTCCAGAAAACACAGTTCGTCCGCGCCCTGGTCGTTATAGATCTTTGCCTGCGCGACCGGATCTCCTGCATCGACGATATCGACGAAGTTGACGCCCTTCACCACGCGGCCATTATCGACGTCAAGACAGGGAATGATCCGGGTTTTGAGCATTATTTCCCCCTGTTCGCGGCGGCCAGCGCTTCTGCCGGGTCGATCCGTCCGTCATACAGCGCCTTTCCGATGATCATCCCGGGTAGGCCCGCATCCTTCACGGCTTTGATATCTCCCAGCGATCCCGCGCCGCCCGAAGCAATGACCGGAATGGACGTCGCCTGCGCCAGTTCTACCGTGGAGGCGATATTGATTCCCTCCCCCGTGCCGTCGCGGTCGATGTCGGTGAAAATAATGGCGGCTACCCCGGCATCCTCGAAATGTCTGGCCAGTTCGACAGCGGTGATATTGGCATCATGAACCCAGCCTTCAACAGACACTCTCCCCGCCCGCGCGTCGATTCCCACCGCGATCTGGCCGGGAAACTCCCGGCAGGCGACTTTCACCAGGTCCGGGTCGCGCACCGCCGCCGTGCCCAGGATGATCCGGCTGATTCCGGCCTCCAGCCAGTGCGCGATCTGCCCGTGCGTGCGAATGCCGCCGCCGAGCTGGATGGGAATTCTAACGACTTTGAGAATCTCCCGGACCGCGTGATGGTTCTCGGGCGATCCATGAACCGCCCCGTCCAGATCCACCACATGAAGCCATGAAAATCCGGCATCCTGCCAGGCGAGCCCCTGCGCCGACGGGTCGTCGTTATACACCGTGGCCTGCTCCATATCGCCCTTGTAAAGGCGGACACAGCGGCCATTTTTCAAATCTATCGCGGGATAAAGGATCATCTGAAACTATTCATGTAAATTTGCGCCCTTTTATGGTTTTATAGGGAAACCTCATTCAAAAGCAAAGGGATAAAGCTATGAAAATCGGAGTGGCCGGATGTCTGGGGCGCATGGGATCGTCTCTGGTGCAGGAGCTCCGCGCGGGTGGGCATGAGGGGCTGGAACTGGCGGGGGGAACGGTTCTGTCCGCCGACTTGGGAAAAACGGATTTTTTTACAACCGCCGATCCTGCCGAATTGTTCGCACGCGCCGATGCTGTGATTGATTTTACGACCCCAGAGGCCACCCGTCAAAACACCTGGCTGGCCGCCAAGCATAAAAAAGCCTACGTGGTCGGCACCACGGGGCTGTCGGCGGCGGATGAACAGGAACTGGCCGATGCTGCCCGGGAAACGCGAATCGTCTATGCCGCCAATATGAGCGTGGGCGTGAATATTCTTCTCGCGCTGGTCGAACAGGCCGCCCCCCGTCTGGCGGCGGAAAACTGGGATATCGAGATCTTCGAATCCCATCACAAGCGCAAGGTCGACGCGCCTTCGGGAACGGCGCTGGCCATAGGCCGTGCGGCGGCATCCGGCCGGGGCGTGGATCTTCAAAAATCCGCGGTCTATAGCCGCGAAGGCCATACAGGTGCGCGCAATCCGGGCACGATTGGTTTTTCCGTAGCGCGCGGTGGCGATGTCGTGGGCGATCACAGGGTGTATTTTTATGGCGAGGGCGAACGCATAGAGCTGAGCCATATTGCTACCGACCGCCTACTGTTCGCGCGGGGTGCGCTGCGGGCTGCGCAATGGGCGCTGGATCAGAAAAAGCCCGGCCTGTATTCCATGCGCGATGTTCTGGGATTGTAAGCCTATGCTCAAGAAAGCGGAGGGCTTGAAAAAACGCTCTGTCGCCATCGCGGGCCATCGCACCTCCATCTCGCTGGAGGAGGAATTCTGGGCGGAGCTGAAACAAGCCTCGCTCCGGGAAGGTCGCTCCGTCGCCGCGCTTATCGCGGAGATAGACAAGGCGCGCGGCCCGCGCAATTTATCCAGCGCCATTCGGGTTTATATTTTGAAGACTCTTCAGAATAAAACCTAATCCAATATCCGTTAATTTTCGCGATAAATCTGCTTCTTTTCCAAATCTTGCGGGATTAGAATGGCCTATGGCCTCTTATATCCTCAAGCGCCTCCTGCTCATGATCCCAACCCTGTTTGGGATTTTGGTCATCAGCTTCGTCGTCATCCAGTTCGTGCCGGGCGGTCCGGTGGAGCGCATGATTGCCGAGCTCCAGGGCCATGGCGGGGAGGCGACAGCTCGCTTTGCCGGCGGCGGAGGCGGGGATTCGGGCTCTGCCGGCGCGATGGCGGCTTCCGCGACGGGGCAGGGGAGTCAATACCGCGGTGCGCAGGGGCTGGATCCCGAATTCATCGCGGAGCTGGAAAAGCTTTACGGATTCGACAAGCCCGCGCCCGAGCGTTTTTGGATCATGCTCAAAAATTATGCCCGTTTCGATCTGGGTCAGAGCTATTACCGGGATGTCGGCGTGTGGAGCCTTGTGACGGAAAAAATGCCGGTCTCCATCTCCCTGGGCCTGTGGTCCACACTCATCATCTATCTGATTTCCATTCCGCTGGGGATCAAAAAGGCCGTGCGGGACGGGGAGCCCTTCGACATGTGGACCAGCGCGGCGATCTTCGTCGGTTATGCGGTTCCGTCCTTCATGTTTGCGATCCTGCTGATCGTGCTGTTCGCGGGGGGGCGGTATTTGGACATTTTCCCGCTTCGTGGTCTGCTGTCGGACGGATGGCAGGACATGCCGTGGTGGCGCGTGGCGGCGGACTACGCGTGGCATATGGTGCTGCCGACGCTGGCGCTGGTGATCAGCGGGTTTGCGTCGCTCACGCTGCTGACGAAGAATTCCTTTCTGGACGAAATCGGGAAACAATATGTGCTGACGGCCCGCGCGAAGGGTCTGGCGGAGCGGGATGTGCTCTACGGGCATGTATTCCGCAATGCGATGCTGATCGTGATCGCTGGATTTCCCGCTGCGTTCATCAGTATATTCTTCACCGGCTCTCTGCTGATCGAGGTGATTTTTTCTTTGGATGGCCTCGGGCTGCTCGGCTATG
Source organism: Alphaproteobacteria bacterium (assembly GCA_021741325.1). Lineage (GTDB taxonomy): Bacteria > Pseudomonadota > Alphaproteobacteria > Micavibrionales > Micavibrionaceae > JAIOYC01. The sequence continues at coordinate 743 of JAIOYC010000006.1, read as the reverse complement.
AGAGCGTGATCAACCGCGATTACCCCGTGGTGCTGGGGACGCTCTATATCTTCGCGCTGATCGGGCTGATCGCGACGCTGGTACGCGACGTGGTGTATGTGCTTGTCGACCCCCGGATCGATTTCGAGGCCCGGGGGGTATAACCCTGTTGTCCGCCGGAGAAAGGGAATGGTTTAATGCAAAAGACAACCGTGGCGTCTGTTTGCGGCACTCTTATCCTTGCAGGATTGTTCAACATATATGCCAGCTGGGAGGGCGGATTTCTTCACAGCTCTTCCATGCCCCCGGAGCAGCGCGTTTCGGGGTTTTCCCCGGGATCGTCCGTGATTTCTCCGAGGGGATCCTCCACGCTGGACAGTCTGGTGGGCTATCTGCGCGAAAATACCGGCTCTGTCCTGATTTGCGGTTATACAGAAACGCCTTGTCCGGATCCGGGATTGCAGATGAAGCGGGCGAAAGAGATTGGCAGGTATCTCGAGAATCACGGCATTCCCTCGCGCCGCTTTACCCCAACGGGATCTTCGTTTTTTACCAAGGGCGCGATCGATTTTAGGGTTGTTGAGGATCCTGGATTTTGAGGCATGCAAACACCCTCCCCTCCCCTTGACTTGAAACCTCTGGTTCCGTAAACCTGCCCCCATGCGTTTGCGTCTTCTCAAAAGCAAGATCCACCGGGCGACCGTAACGGGCTCCGACCTTCATTATGAAGGCTCGATCACTGTGGACCGTGCCTTGCTGGAGGC
>JAIOYC010000111.1 GCA_021741325.1 Alphaproteobacteria bacterium | reverse complement strand
CACCCGTGGAGAGGAGGTCGCGCGCCCCGCCGCCGGTGTTGTTGGCGAAGCTGCTGAGGACGTCGGGGTTTCCGTGGGCGGCCGCCGTGTCAGCCGGGCCGTGTGCGTGCATGCTCATGAGATCGGTTCCTCCGTGCGCGGGGGTGTGATGGATAGAGGTGTAGTCGTTGTACGCATCGGGGTCGTTGATGGAGGTGTCGTCGTTCTCCCAGTTTATTTCGACTTCTTGGCCTCTCTCCAGATTTTCGTTTTCTGCAGGTGCGCGGTCTCTGTTGTATTCCGAGGGATCGAGATCTGGCTTCTCTTCAACCGGCGTTTCCACGGGCTCGGGGATGGAGGAGCTGTCGGGCACGTCCCACGTGCTTGTGCCCGTGCTGTCCGCCGGCGGGTTTTTATCGTCCAGAGGGTCGTAAATTCCATCCTGGGCGGATTTTTCCTCGGATGAGCTGGGGTTGCCCATGAGGGTGTTGACGGTGTCGGTGACCTTGCCGCCGTAGAACAGGGGGTCCACGATATGCCGGAAGGGAGCCGTGACGATCTGAGTTCCCCATTGGCCAATTCCAGAAATGGAGTTTCCAGCGATGTTGGAGCCCCAGATGGCGTTTACGGTTTCTCCGGCCATGACGAGGCCCCCGGTAATGCACAGGGCTATTCCTCCCGGCTTGCTGAGCAGGCCGCCGCTGGCGATTTTCCCCACGGGGCCGCGTAGGAGGAGCTTACTGTAGCCCAGCGTGTAGCCCAAAGGCACGGTGACGATATTGGCAACTTTCCAAGGGCCTTTTTCTATCCGTAGCTTATCGACAATCGGGTCAATATGCACCCGCCCACCGATTCGTTTGTAGGTATGGGTAAAGGGGGCGTGGAATTTCCACAGATTGTGATAAGGGGCCCCTTTCGCCGCGAAGCGCGGGAAGGGAACGGGAAGGCCCAATCCGAATTTCCACTTTCTGGCATCCCGGAATTCGCCAGGATTGCTTTGGTTGGTCAGTTCGTTTTTATGGTCTCCGCCAAAAAGTCTATTCCGTACGAAAGGAAAGGCCTCGGCCCATGCTTCCCGAATATTGTTTGCGCCCAGATCCTGCTGGCGGCCCCGGCCATATTCAAGGATCTGTGTCAGCTCGTTGTCCCACAGAGCGGGATTTCCGTTTTTCTCGATAAAGGTGCTTAGTTTATCACTGATCCCCAGGTGACGGCTGTAGCCGTTTTTCGGGTGGGCATACTGAACGGCAATCCATTTCAAAGCCTCTACGACACGGTTTCTGTCTCCTCTTTTCAGGAGTGTTTCAAAATTCTTGAGGATGTCGGTGTTAGCCGCATTCAGGTTAGATTCGAAGTTTTGGGCATCGCTAGGCAAGATGTCCCGTAACCCCCATTTCCCGTAGGCGGTCATGGCGAATTTCTCTTCGTCCGTGAGGACGCCGTTGTGACCGACATTGTTCGTATATATGTTGCTGCCGGGCTTGTAATCGAAATCGGTAATTCCGTGGGTACGGGCCGTTACTTTTTCGGCTTCGGTCAGCTCCCGCTCAACCAAGCCGATGGGGGAATCTATCCGGTATTGTGTGGGTGTTCCGAAACGGCCACCCCCTTCCCCGACTTGGTTTCTGGTATATCCCAAAAGCGCAGTAGTAAAGTTATTAAGATCACTAACTGCAGATCCGTGGTGGGTAAGTATTCTTCGTGCGTGAACCGGAGATACCCAATGACTCGAGCTTGTGGAACTTTTGATAAAATTATAATACGTCTCCACTGCGGTGAAGTGAGTCTTTGCGTCTTTAATAGCAAGACGCGCGGTGGCGCTTCCCCCCACGAGGTCAGAGCTTGATCCTGGAGTTGCCTCAATGTCTGCAATCCCTTTGTTATGAAGATGAATTTGATCTCCCAGATAAGAAACGGCATCGTTCAGCCTTGCTCTCGTGGCTGCGGATGTATCACCTCCGGCGATATCGGACAGCGTACTTTGAATATCTGCGAGAGCCCCTGCCGTGGACATTTCCTGGCCCGCTTTGGGATGGCCAGTGGGAAATACTCTAAAGAAGTTCAGGTCCCTTTCTCCAGGGGTGCTGTTTCTGACCGCAAGTGAAGAATCCGCATCGGTGATAAGCTTCACGATGGAGGTGCTCTTCATATTGTCGAAGGTCGTGAACAGATCTTTCGTGAAGGCGTGGTAGTAAAACTCCGCGCTGGTGATTCGCTTCCAGAAATGGCCTTTTTGTTTCCAGAGCCATCCGACATCTCCCATTCCTTCGGGATCGCCCACGAAAGTCTTCATCAGGAGCCGGCCTGTGCCTTTGGCAATCGCCAGAGGATCGAACGCCGCGCCGTGGACTTCCGGGTAGGGTTGGTGATTGATCGCCTGCCAGAATTTTCCGGCCCCGTCCCCTATCTTTTGAAGAAACCCCCCGACTTTTGTTTTGGGCACGGACAGGTCCATTTTCGGCAGGTGCAGGTTCTTCGTCCAGTCGATAGCGCGGGTCAGGCCCTTGCTTGTATCGTCCAGCAGGCCCTTGCCGAGTTTAGGCAGGGAAGGGATGAGGCCGGCCAGGCCGAAGCCAGCGACGCCGCCGATCGCGCCGCCCATGACGGTCTGGGAGACGTTATATTGATCCTGGAACCCGCCCGCGATTTTGAGTTTTTGCTCGCTGTGCGCGCCGAGGGACCCTTGCACTCCGCCTTCGGCGGCGGCGCTCATGTAGAGGGGTTTCGTGAGGGTTTTGAAAGCCTGCTTGAATTCGCCCTTTACCAGGCTGCCCATCACGCTTTCCTTGAAGGTGCTTTTCAGGCTGGCCTTGAAGCCTTGCTTGGCGACTTCTTTGAGCCCTTCTTTAAGGGGAATTTTGGCCGCTGTCGTGGCCAGGGTGCCCACCCCGGCCGTGAGCCAGGTTTCGGGGCCCAGCAAAATGCCGTCCACCACGAAGCTACCCGCACCGCCCCAGGAGACTTTCGATTTCGTGTAAAGGTCGTTCAGGTAATTCCCGGCCAGCGCGGCTTCTTTCGACCATTCATCGCTGGCCGTGGCGACATGGATCATGGCCGCCGAGTTGTTCTGCGTGATCCGCATACCCTCGATCGTGGCCTTGACCATGTTGTCGGTCCATTGATCGCTGCCCTTTTGGCCCTCGATGGTGATGGGGGTGGCGGCATAGTCCACCGCGTTGTGGGCGATCAGGCCGTAGTTGGGGGTTCCCACATAGGTGGCGGCGGTTTTGAGGAAGAATCCGACTTTTCCGTCCCAGAGTTGCTCCAGCCCGTTGCGCTCGTCTTTGTCGACGGTTTTGACGGTTTTCATCGCTACTTCGGGCAGCCAAGCTTCGCCGGCCTTAGCGATGGAGGCGCGCAGCTCGGGGTGCTTGTAGCTGCCGTCCGGGTTTTTATCCAGAACGCGGTCAAGGTTGATCTTCGGCGTGCCCTCTTTGAAGATGTCGATGTGGTAGGGGGCATCCTTGCCCGCCCAGACGTCATAAAGTTCGCCGGTATAGAGTTCGCCGGTTTTTTCAGAGGACGGTCCTGCGGCGCTGCCGAAGCGGGCCTTGTTGTGGACGGCTCTTTCGTATGATCCCGAATGACCGGCGGGCAGGGAGGCCGCGCGGAAGGTCGTTCCGGATTGGGCGCCCCAGTTTCCGCCTACGGCGGCGTAGCCGCCCGGTTTTTTCTCCGCGATTTTGTCGACCACATCACTCATCAATTCACACCCTTGGTATTGTGCGCGTTCTGGCGCGCCTCTTTGTTTTTTATGTCCTTACATTATAGCGCGAAGCGTGAGCTTCTGCAAATTTCCTCCTTGACCCTTTTCAGCCTAGTTGGGCGTGTAGGAGGGAGCCATGGCGATGGCGGCTTTGTGGTTGTCCATACCGTCGCCGCCGCCGGAGCTCAGGTTGAACTTGGCAAGAATACTGTCGCCAAATTCTTCAAGCTTGCCCCCGGCAAACGTCTTGTCGATCAGGTAGGCGCCGATGCCCCAGGCAACCATGCTTTTTCCAGTGGCAGCCGCGAAAGCGACGCCCAGGAGGGGGGCGCTGCCGATCGTGTCGGTGATACCGCTCAGCACCTTTTTCCAATCCAGGTTTTTCAGATCCATGTTGTCCAGATCTACGCCGCTTGCGTACTCAAGAATCTCTTTCCCCCCGGAGCCGGCCAGATCCAGCAGCTTGTCCGTCGTTTTCCCGCCGGTGAGCATGTGGAGGCCGGCGCCAGCCAACAGCTTGTTGCCCATCAGGAAACGTCCGGCCATTTTCAGAATATTTAACATGTTGGTCACCCTCTAAAGTATTTAATTTCTGTTTTGGTTTAATATTTATTTGTTTGTTACCCAAATCTTATATATTTCGCAACTATATTGCAATATATATTTGAATTATTTTTTAAGATATTGATAATAAACAGATTCTTTTATAGGTTAAATGAACCGGAGAGAGCGCAGAGTTCTAAAACACCGTCATTGCGAGCCGCAGGCGAAGCAATCCATGCAGGGCAAGCCTTCGATTTCCATGGATTGCCGCGTCGGCTCCGCCTCCTCGCAATGACGGCTGGAGACATTCTGCGTGCTCTGCGGTTTAAGAAATCTTTAATGCCGGAAATGCCGGATTCCCGTGAAGACCATGGCCAGTCCGCGCTCGTCGGCGGCAGCGATCACTTCGGCGTCGCGGATGGAGCCTCCGGGCTGGATCACGGCGGTGACCCCGGCCTCGGCGGCGGAAATCAGGCCATCGGCGAAGGGGAAGAACGCGTCGGAGGCCACGACCGGGTGGCCGGCATCATCGGCCAGGCCCGCCTCACCCATTTTCCAGGCCGCGATGCGGGCCGAATCGACCCGGCTCATCTGGCCGGCGCCGATTCCCACGGTCGCGCCGCCACGCGCATAGACAATGGCATTCGACTTTACGTGCTTGGCCACGCGCATGGCGAAGAGGAGATCCGTCATTTCGGAATCCGTCGGGGCGCGTTTGGTCACGATTTTTAGATCCTGTGCGGTCAGGCTTTTTGTATCGCCGCTTTGCAGGAGAATCCCCCCGGCCACGGGACGGAAATCCATCCGGCTGCGCGCAGGATCGGGGAGGGCGCCCGTGGTGAGCAGCCGGATGTTGGGCTTGGCCCCCAGAACCGCCAGAGCGTCCTGTTCGACGGAGGGCGCGATGATGACCTCGACGAACAGCTCCATGATTTTCGCGGCGGTGGCTTTGTCCAGCGGGCGGTTCAGGGCGATGATTCCCCCGAACGCGCTGACCGGGTCGCAGCGCAGGGCGTTTTCGTAGGCATCCAGGAGATTGCCGGAGGCCGCCACGCCGCAGGGGTTGGCGTGCTTGATGATGGCCACGGCGGGCGAGTCGAATTCGGCGACCAGTTCGAAGGCGGCGTTCGTGTCGTTGATGTTGTTGAAGGACAGCTCCTTGCCCTGAATCTGTGTGGCGTACGCCGCGCCGGGGAGGGCTTCGCCCTCCATGGCATAGAGCGCGGCGGACTGGTGCGGGTTTTCGCCGTAACGCAGGGTTTGCTTGAGCGTACCGGAAATGGTGATGTGGCGGCGCGGCGCGGCGCCATCATGCATCC
>JAIOYC010000110.1 GCA_021741325.1 Alphaproteobacteria bacterium | reverse complement strand
GAAGGGGTCGAGATCAAAAGCAGGGGAAAGAAAAGAAGGAAAAGGCGCAAAGCGGTCATTGTATAATTTTAGCATATTTTTACGGCCTTCGCCTCTTCAAAGTCCTAACACCAGTTCATAGGAGGACTATGGACAGATTTTCCCACTTTTGTCCCGTCCATTAAATTTTGGCATTCATTGTAGATTATGTTTTGCCAGCGGTTATGGAGGAAATTTTTTACTTTAAATGGATCAATACTGTTCCCATCGACGCTTTGCCACGAGCAGATTTCGTTAATGTGAGGTAAGTAACTAACAAAAGCCATTAATTGACTTGTTCTAACTTCTGTTTCCGACACTTCATAACCGTGCAGCCCCTCTAAAAAACAGGCCGCCTTGGCGTATCGAACCGCAAAAGGTGTATAGGCTTTTATAAAATCGGGTGGGATTGAAATATCAATATCTTTTTCAATGTCATTCAGGAAAACGAGATTGACCATTTTTTCGACATGGGCCTTTAAGTCATCTTCATTGTTCAGGATAAAATTGTAAGTTTTCTGGGCTTCATTCTGAGGCGCAACAACCCCCCCATGAAAACCTGACAGTTGAAAAGCGCGGTAGTGGCTATTGGTATCCGAGCCGCTTAACTGCATATCCGAATCTTCCAACCGCACCTCAAAAGAAACAGCCTTTTTAGGCTTCACAGCCGCTTGTGAAAAACGGTTAAATGGCTTCGCCAAAATAGCGAAAATGCGGGAGAGCTTGCCGGCTTTCATCTCGTATCTTTCAACAGACAATTGAATTATAATAATAAAGTAACAAAATATCAGCATAAATGCAATTTATTTATAGTTATGGATAATATTTTTAAGCGCTTATCCCTGAGATAAAAACACATCTTTCATTTTATCCTATTTAAATTTCCCGGATTTCTGCTATTCATAGCTCCATGTCTGATCTCTTTACCTCCGCCGCCCGCAAAAAAGCCCCCAAAACCGAAAACGCCTACACGGCCTCGGACATCGAGGTTCTGGAAGGGCTGGAGCCCGTGCGCCGCCGCCCCGGCATGTATATCGGCGGCACCGATGAAAGCGCGTTGCACCACCTCGCCGGCGAGGTTCTGGACAACGCCATGGACGAGGCCGTGGCCGGTTTCGCCGACCGGATCGAGATCCATCTCCAGGCCGATAATTACCTGGTCATCAAGGACAACGGGCGCGGCATTCCCGTGGACGAGCATCCCAAATATCCCGGGAAATCCGCGCTGGAGGTCATTTTGACCACGCTGCATTCAGGCGGGAAATTCTCGAACAAATCCTACCAGACCTCCGGGGGCCTTCACGGTGTGGGGATTTCCGTCGTCAACGCGCTGTCGGACGATATGTGGATCGAGGTCGCGCGCGACAAAAAACTATTCAAGCAAAGATTCTCGCGGGGCCTGCCTTCCTCGAAACTGAAGGATCTGGGCACGGTGAACAACCGGCGCGGCACCACCGTGTGCTTCCACCCCGATCCCGAGATCTTCGGCCCCAAGGCCCGCTTCAAGCCCGCCTGGCTTTACCAGATGGCGCGCTCCAAGGCGTATTTGTATTCCGGCGTGGAAATCCGGTGGAGCTGCGACCCGGAAAGCCTGCCCACCGATTCAAAGACCCCGGCCGAAGCCGTGTTTCATTTTCCCGGCGGCCTGAAAGATTTCCTGCAGGATTCCCTGGGCGATAAAGCCACCGTTACCCAGGCATCCTTCGCCGGGAAAGCCGACCTGCCCGAGGGCGAAGGCCGCGCGGAATTCGCCGTGGCCTGGCTGACGGCGGAAGACGGATTTTCTCACACCTACTGCAACACCATCCCCACCCCTCAGGGCGGCACGCATGAGAGCGGATTGCGGGCGGCGCTGGCGCGCGGGATCCGCACCTATGGGGAAATGACGGGCAATAAAAAGGCGGGGCTCATCACGCCCGACGACATCATGGCGGGCGCGGCGGTTTTGCTTTCGGTCTTCATCAAGGATCCCCAGTTCCAGGGCCAGACCAAGGAAAAACTGGTGAACAGCTCCGTGACGCGCCTTGTGGATGTGGCGGTGCGCGACCATTTCGACCACTGGCTTTCGGGCGATCCGGCCTCGGCCAACGCGCTTTTGGAATTTCTGATCGAGCGCGCCGAGGAACGCCAGCGCCGCAAGCAGGACCGGGAACAGGCCCGTAAGACGGCCACCAAGAAACTTCGCCTGCCCGGAAAACTGGCAGACTGCTCCCGCAGCGACGCGGAGGGTACGGAAATGTTCATCGTCGAGGGCGACAGCGCGGGCGGTTCTGCCAAACAGGGACGCGACCGCGAAACCCAGGCCATCCTGCCCCTGCGCGGAAAAATCCTGAACGTGGTCAGCGCCACCAAGGATAAAATCCGTGAAAATCGGGAGATACAAGATCTCATCCTGGCGCTGGGCTGCGGCACGGGGAAGGATTTCGACCTCAAAAAGCTGCGCTATGAGCGCATCATCGTCATGACCGACGCCGATGTGGACGGGGCGCATATCGCCTCCCTGCTCATCACATTTTTCTATACGCATATGCGCCCGATGATCGAGGAAGGCCATTTGTTCCTCGCCCAGCCGCCGCTCTACCGGCTTGTGAGCGGAAACATCAGCGCCTATGCCCGCGACGACGCCCACAAGGACGAGCTCCTGGCCACCACCTTCAAGGGAAAAAGCAAGGTCGATATAAGCCGTTTTAAAGGGCTGGGCGAAATGCCCGCCAAACAGCTCAAGGAAACCACCATGAGCCCGCAGAGCCGTATTCTCCTGCGGGTGACGCTTCCCGATGCCGTGGAAGCCCTGGGCTTGACCGCTGAAATCGCCAACGGCGCGGACTTCGCGCCCGGCTCGAATGCCGAAGTGGACGACCTCGTGGAGCGCCTGATGGGCAAGAACGCCGAACCCCGCTTCCGCTTCATCCAGGACAACGCCGAATTCGCCACGGATATTGATGTTTAACCCCCTGCGTTCCCTGCGAAAGCAGGGATCTTAAAACAGACAGATCCCCGCTTTTGCGGGGAAGGCAGATGAATGACATGCCTAAAAAAATAATTACACTTCTCTTCCTCATCGCCCTCATCACGGGCGGTGCCTACGCCCTGAGCACCGCCCTGCCCCGTCAGCTTCACCTCCATGCGGCCGAAAATCTGAAAAAGATGGGCTTTACCGAGGCGACCCTGCCCGCTCCCTCCGCGCGCTCTCTGACCCGGATTACCTATGAAAACGTCGCGCTGGACCCCGATAAGCTCAGCACGATCAAAACCCTGACCCTTTCCTGCAATCCTTTCTTTTTTCCCTTCACCCACATGTTTTCCCATGTTGAAATCTCCGGCCTTTCCCTTACCGGGGAAACCGGGGAAGAAGGAAATATCACCCTCTCCGGCTGGGACAAAAAATCCTTTTCCTCCTCTCCCAAGGAGACTTTCTTCCGGTCCCTGGACATTCGCAAATCCCGGCTGTCGCTCCTGAGCAAATCCCTGGGAGGGCTGAGCGTGGATTTCGAGCTGCAAGCCCATGCCCGCCATGACAAAATAGATTTTCAGGGCCAGATCAACAGCAAACAAAAAAAACTGATCTTCATCAGCGATCTCTCCGGCGATCTTGATCCCCGCTCAGGGAAGTGGCGCGCCAACATGCAGATTGAGCAAGGAAAGCTTGAAACTCCCGAACTCAAAGCCACCCGCCTGAGCGGGGCCGTGCGGATGGATGGCTCGGGCCTTGCCAAGCCTCATATCTTCGCCGAATTTCAGGCGGGCGGTCTGACGATCTATGGCTTTCCCTGGCAGAATGCCGCCGGCACCTTCGAGGGCGCGCCCGATGATTTTAAAATCCTGACCGATGCGAAATCCATAGGGTTCGAAGGGCTGGAGCTCAGCATCGCGCTGCGCCGGAAGGGCCGTGAGGGCGTCGCCCGCGGCAGCATCAGCAGCCGGAACCTTTCCGCGCTTCTGGCCATGTTCGAAAGCCACAAGCTCAATCTCCTGCCCCCCGGCATGGAATGGCCGGAGGAAATTGGCTCTTCTCAAAATATCGCGATGGATTTTCTGGCGCGGGATACCCGCTATCTCAACTACATTATCCGCAATGACGGTAAATTCGCCGACATCAACGGCCGCATCAATCTCCTGTATCTGCGCTGAAGACTCTAACCGGAATTGCGGACGTCTTCAGGTCATAAAAAAACAGCCACGAAGGGCTGCTGATTTTGCTAATGCCTCAGTTTAGATCTTCTCTCTCCGTCATCCCGGCGAAGGCCGGGATCCATGGATCGAACGAGCGCCGGAAAGCAAATTTTTGCACAAGCTGATATGTGGATCCCGGCCCTATCTTCCCCGCGACTTTGTCCACCGAAGCCTTGGCGAACGGGGAAAGCGGGGATCTTCCCGTAGAATAAAGCCCCTGCTTGCACATACATTCAGGACGTTAAGGGATATTATCACTGTGGAATTGGCAAAACTGCATTTCCACTTACTGATGTGTCTTTTAGCTTTTCTGCTTCTAAAAATCGGGCACCTACAATAATGTTATTATCTATCTTTCCACCATCAACCGTCCCGAGACTTATGGCTGGTTTCGACTCTGAGGGATTCTCCTTTTTTGCTGGTTTGCCGCAGTTCTGAATATAATCCTTTGTATTCAAGATCAACACAGAGGCAATTGCTGTAATCCCTAGCCAAAATAAAAACGGAGCAGCCACTGCTAATATATCCGGCACATAAAGCGGGGCGGCTGTCATAACAGCGCCCCCGCCATAAACAAATGTACTTTTCGATATATCCATGCCTCATTCATGCCCCGATTCTCCCTGAAGCAGAAAGGGGTTTGCGCAGTAAAGTATGTGAATAGGAATATTTTCCTTTCTTTTTCCCCTCTTATCCTTTATGCTCAAAGAACAATCGGGGCGCGCCGCCGGAGGCTCCTTTGCCTCCCTGCCCTGCCCCCCTTGACATTGATTATGTAAAAATATACCCCCCCGGGGGGGCATAAAAAAGACAAACGAACTTGTGAATTCGAAAAAGAAAATGAAAATAAAGACTTATGCGACATCCTCTTCGATAAAGCGCGCCCTAGGGATAATCGCAGCTATCGAACGTCACCTTCGCGAACGAGCGCGCGCCCTCCTCTATGGTCAGGCGGTATTCCCGCCCCCCCGCCACGACGGAATGGCGCAGCGGCATGACGCCGGTTTCCGTTTCGGTCTTTCCACCAGCCGTAAAGGAAATGGACACTTTCCGGGACGGATCGTACCACGCCTCCGGTGCGCCCGTCGAATTCGTCGCGGATACCCCCGCCCCCGTAATTACGATAGCGCCCTCCGCAATCCCGATCTGGCTGGGCGGGCCTTTATAAGCGGGGGTGGAAATCACCAGTCTCTTGCTTTCAGGATCGCTGCAGTTCTGGGGCGGGCGGGCCGAACGGATCGCAAAGGTCAGGCGCGCCGGGTCCATCCCTTCGTCCAGTTGCTTGCGCACAAGATCAACGAGGGATTGCATCGGCCCCTCGGGAATAACCCGGCGGTAGGTTTCCTGAAACTGCTCCAG
>JAIOYC010000109.1 GCA_021741325.1 Alphaproteobacteria bacterium | reverse complement strand
TAGGGTGTCTTAGGAAATTAGGGCGTTTGGACGGAGGGGGCAAGGACCTTTGATGGAAAAGGGTAAAGGGACTAATTTTTTTGTAGGGCTTTAAATTTTCAATAATTTTATTGCGCTTGGTTTGGTTCTATATTATGTGTTTATAAATTTTATAGATAAAACACGCAGGAGGATAAAAATGGGAGATCTCCCCAAAGGCAAAACCACGTTGTTCAACTATCTGGCTGAAAAGCATGAACCTATTCAAAAGAATCTTGATAAAGCCTTTTCCACCGCGGAAGAGAAAAAAAGACCCTTTTTCTTGCCTGAAAGAGGAAGTTATACGAATTTTTCCTCTTTAGATGAGGTCGAGTTGCTTGCGCCTCTCCTACAGGCGCTGAAAAAAGAAGGCGTTGGTGAAGTACAAGCGGCCAGAACGGCCCTCAATCTGGAAGATCATGTTCAGCGGAAAGTCTGGAAGGCCGCTCAACAATGTCCTCAACGTCTGGATCTTAAGACCCATTACCGGAACGCCGAAAATTCCGGATTTCAAAAGAAAGACAATTCCGGCGAACCGAAAATTTCCTCAGTACACATACCCTCTACAATTAAGCCCTTCAAAAATTTAAAGCTCTAGACATGTTTGGGATATGAGCCACCTACCTCCGCCCTCATGGGGTCGGAGGCAGGCTGCGTTTCCTATCCCAGCGCGGTATCCACCAGTTTTGCCTGCTCCGCCTGGTGGCGCTTCATCAGGCCCGTGGCGGGGGCAGCGGCGGGCTCTCGCCCGATATAGCGGGCGCGGCTGGATTTGTGCTTCATGCCTCCCAGAGCCTCTTCGATATAGGGATCGACGAAGAACCAGGCCCCCTGGTTCCGGGGTTCTTCCTGGCACCAGGCGATCTCGGCGTTGCTGAACCGTGACAATTCCTCGGCCAGCTCGGCGGAGGGGAAGGGATAGATCTGTTCCAGCCGGAGCAGGTAGACATCCTTGATGCCCATTTCCCGGCGTTTTTCGAGAAGATCGTAGTAGACCTTCCCGCTGCAGATCACCACGCGCCGGATTTTCTTGGGCGCGGCCAGTTGGTCGTGATCCGTGTCCCACAGGAAGCGGTGGAAGGTGCTGTCGTTGGTGAAATCCGCCGCCGGCGAGACGGCCAGCTTATGCCGCAGAAGGGATTTGGGCGTCATGACGATCAGGGGTTTGCGGAAGTCCCGCATCATCTGGCGGCGCAAAACGTGGAAATAATTGGCCGGGGTCGTGCAGTTCACGACCTGCCAATTGTCCTCGGCGGAGAGCTGGAGGAATCGTTCCAGCCGGGCGGAGGAATGCTCCGGTCCCTGGCCTTCATAGCCGTGCGGGAGCAGGAGGGTCAGGCCGGACATGCGCAGCCATTTGCTCTCGCCCGAAGCGAGGAACTGGTCGATGATGACCTGCGCCCCGTTGGCGAAGTCTCCGAACTGGGCTTCCCACAGGACCAAGGTTTTTGGATCGGCCAGGGAAAATCCGTATTCAAACCCCAGCACCGCCATTTCAGAAAGAGGGGAATCATAGGCCTCGAATTTGGGCTGGTCCTCTTTTACGTGCTGGAGGGGAATGTGCTTTTGCTCGGTGTCCTGATCGTACCAGATGGCGTGGCGGTGCGAGAAGGTGCCCCGGCCCACATCCTGGCCCGAGAGGCGTACGCCATAACCGTCGCGCAGCAAGGCGCCAAAGGCCAGGGCTTCGGCAGTGGCCCAGTCGAATCCCTCGCCGGTTTTCAGCATTTCTTTCTTGGCGTCCAGAACGCGCTGAAGTTTTTTGTTGATCGTAAATCCTTCGGGCACCCCGCAGAGGACTTCTCCTACGGTCTGGAGTTCCTCGGCGCTGATGGCGGTTTGTCCCCGGCGCGGGCCGGCGGGCGCAAGATTCATGCCCTCCCACGCCCCGCCCAAGAAGTCCGCTCCGGCAGGCTTGAAGATCTTGGAATCCTCGAAGGCTTTGTCCAGCTCCGCCGTGAAATTATCGACGAATTCCTGCGGGCCTTCGGCCTCGATCACGCTTTCCGCGATCAGCTTGCGGGCGTAGCGGGAGCGCGTTGTCTCCTGTTCGGCGATTTTCTTATACATGAGAGGCTGGGTGAAGGCCGGCTCGTCCCCTTCGTTGTGGCCGTAACGGCGGTAACAATAGATGTCGATCACGCAGTCCTTCTGGAATTTTTGACGGAATTCAGTGGCGATGCGCGAGACATGCACGACGGCTTCCGGATCGTCGCCGTTAACGTGGAAGATCGGCGCGGCCAGCATTTTGGCCACATCCGTGCAGTAGGGGCCGGAGCGCCCGAACTTGGGCATGGTGGTAAAGCCGATCTGATTGTTGATGACGATATGGATCGTGCCGCCCACCCGGTATCCGGGAAGTTCGGAGATCATGAGCGTTTCCGCCGTAATGCCCTGTCCCGCGAAGGCCGCGTCGCCATGCAGGAGGAGGGGCAGGACGGCCACGGATTCAATGTCGTTGCGCTGGGCCTGTTTGGCGCGGACCTTTCCGATCACAACGGGATTGACGAATTCAAGATGCGACGGGTTGGCCGTCAGCGACAGGTGAACGCTGTTGCCGTCGTAATCGCGGTCGCTGGAGGTTCCCAGGTGATATTTCACATCGCCCGATCCCACGACGTCAGCGGGCACGCTGGATTGTCCCTGAAATTCCGCGAACATGGTCGAAAATGCCTTGCCCATGACATTGACCAAAACGTTCAGGCGTCCCCGGTGGGCCATTCCGATAACGACCTCTTTGAGGCCCAGCTGGCCGCCGCGCTTGATGATCTGCTCGATGGCCGGGATCAGGGCTTCGCCCCCGTCCACGCCGAAGCGTTTCGTGCCGGGATATTTGCGGTGCAGATATTGTTCGAACACCTCGGCGGCGGTCAGGCGTCGTAAAATGGCGCGGCGGCCTTCGGGCGTGAACTCGGTCTTGTTGCGGGGTTCCTCGATGCGCTCCTGGATCCAGGCTTTTTCCTCCGGCGCGGTCAGGTGGATGAATTCCACTCCGATGGTGCCGCAATAAATCTGGCGCAGGGCCTCCAAAATCTGGGGCAGGGTCGCATAATCCATGCCCAGCACGCCGTTGATGAAGATGGGACGGTCGTGATCGCTCTCGGTGAAGCCGTAATGGGCCGGGTCCAGCTCTTTCTGGTATTCCTTCTCCTTCAGGTGGAGGGGGTCCAGGTCCGATAGCATGTGCCCGCGTGCCCGGTAGGCGTGAATCAGCATAAGGGCCTGCACGGAATCCATCGCCGCGCGGCGGACATCGACAGAAGACGGAGGGGCCGCGGGGCGCGCCTGCCCGGCCGGGTGGTCTTCCGCCAGCAAGCGCGCGCCGGAACCCATGTGATCGAACGGGCGGGCAGCCTTGCGGTTTTGAGGCGGGGTCCAGCTCGCGCCGTTCAGCTCTTTCAGCAGCGCGGTTTCATTGTCATTGAGCGCCTGGAAGAAATCCTTCCAGCTGGCGTCGATTTTCAAGGGATTCGTGAGGAATTCGCCGTAGAGATGCGCGATATATTCCGCGTTCGATCCGGTCAGGATTGTTTGCGTGTCGTGCGGATAGGATTTTTCCAGAGCCATTGATAATCACTCCCCTTGGTTTGCCGGAGAATTCTATAGCACCGCGCGCCGGTTTTCTAGATAAGATTGCGTATTATAAGCCGTGTTTTTCAAGGATGAGCGTTGCCATTTTTTTCGCGGCCTGATGCTTCTTCATCGTCGTTGGATTCTGCGTTAACACCTTGTCACCGGAAACCAGCCCGAAATTTATTTGGTTTGCTTTACTGAAGAAATGTTCCGGTCCTTTCGTCAGGTTCGGGGTTATATGGTATGTAAGCCACAGGGGAGTATTCTCAGCGCTCATGCGCACCGCAATGTGAGGTGCTCCCGCGGTTTCAAAGGCGTCCGCTATTGTTTGAGGATTATCGGCAAGGGTTTTCCCGGCTTTGACGGCCTGCAGGATTCGCAAATGATCGGGGGAGATTTGTTGGGTCATCGGACAGCCTTTTTGTGGGATTGCATACAGTTTATGAATTACTCAAAGCGCGTTCATTCGCACAAGGAGTCTTTTGGCTTCTGTTTGAGCGTCTGAGTTTGGCCTTGTGCTCAGTTTTTGTCTGGAATCATGGGGGCCCAGATCAAATTTCGTGAAGGCGCCGCCTTGGGCGGGGTCCACAAAGGCGAAAATACCGGCATCCTCATTCCCCTCAACAAGATAGGCGTATGGGGCTGAACTGTTTGAGAGTTCAAACAAAGGTTTCTGGAACGCGGCGACAAGAGTTTGTAAATTATAATTTTTTTCCTTTTTATTGGAGATATTCTCAAGAACTTCGCGGGCGCCATCCATGTCGATCGCGTGCTTTTCAAAAACAACAACCCCGACGAGCGGATGCCCTTTCCCTCTAATTTCTGTCATAGCGTTTCCTTTTTCTAATAATTGGATTGGGGGGACATTGCCATAAGGAAATTGTTTGTGCAAGCGTTATGATAAAAATTTGCAAAACAACCAGGGCCTACCCTATAGTAACCGCGCGCGGTCATGATCACGCGGGCCTGCCGTAAATTTCCTTTTTTTAGGGGCTTTAAGAATATGAAGAAGAAACCCAAAACTTTTCTGAGCGAACAGCTGGAAACCGAAAAAGAATTTGAGCGCCTGACCCAGCAGACGGGCGAACTTTTCGGGGAGTTGCGGGATATGGCGCAAGATGCCGCTGAATCGGCCCAAAATCTTGGATTTAGGCCCTTGGAAGAACACGAAAAAGGCTCTGAGGCGCGGGCGATGGAGGAATTGGCGGATAAATTTACCGTGCAGGCCGAAAGAGTTGAGAAAGCAATGGACGCTGTGAAAGCCGCCAAGGAGGCGAAGCGCTTGACCGTGGACAATTAACAAGGAGAGAACTTTTTCCTTGCAATCCTTGCAGGAAATGCTAGAAAGCAGCCTGATTTTTGCATGTCATTCAACCTTGGAAGGAGGAAACCCGCGTGGTTTCAGTTAATGTCAGAGAGAATAATGTCGAGCAGGCCCTTCGGGTTCTGAAGAAAAAAATGCAGCGCGAAGGCCTGTTCCGCGAGATGAAAATCCGCCGGAACTACGAAAAGCCCTCCGAGCGCCGCGTCCGCGAAAAATCCGAATCCGTCCGCCGCTGGCGCAAGATGGAACGCAAGCGCCGGACTGATTCCTAGGCTTCTTCCCTAAAAGCTTATATAATTTCCCTGTTTTCCCGTGCTTTTTGTATGGGGCAGCTTCTTTTGTATCCCGATTTTAACGTTCCCGGGCGTGACGCCCTGTCGATTCTTCGCCCGCTTCATGATAGAATGAAGCCATGAGAGCTTTGCCCCTTTGTCTTGCGCTTTTGGCGGTTTTGATCTTCGTCCGGCCGGCTTTTGCCGCCGAGGAGACGAAATGGGAGACATTTCACTCCCCCACCGGCGTATACAGCGTCAATCTGCCCGATGAATATAAGGTTGAAACCCGCACCTTCCGGACGGCGCCCGGCACGATAAAGGACCGGGAAGGCCGGGTCGTCAACAGCGAGGAAGTCATTGCCCGCTTCGATCAAAGGCCATACAGGAAGGCTGTGAAAAATTACATCATGCGCCTGGATCAGACGATCGGGCCCAATATGACGATCCCGGACGTCAAGCGGGCGATCCAGAAGGAAATGGTCAATTACATCAACCATTATCGCAAGAAGGGTGCGCTGATCACGCGCAAGGAGATCCTGAAGCGCAAGGCTTTTTGGAGCGGGGAGATCGATCTGGTCTATGAGGACCCCGAACTGGGTGTGCAGGGGGTAAAGATTCGGATCCTGTTTTCCGACAACACCAAGCTACAGCAGATTTTCGCCGGTCCGGAATATCTTCTGGAGGATAAATGGGTCGTGGATTTCTTC
>JAIOYC010000108.1 GCA_021741325.1 Alphaproteobacteria bacterium | reverse complement strand
CCCCTCCCCCTGAGGGGGAGGGTTAGGGTGGGGGTTTACGGTGTTTGATTTTTAAGACCGAACACCCTTCTCCTTGCCCCTCCCTCAGGAGGATTCTTCCCCCATTTCCGCACTCCTTGCGGCAGCGGCCTTCGTCGCCCGTTTGAGAATTTTCTCCAGCGCCCCATCCATCAGAATCTCCAGCGCCGCCGCCGTTGTCCCTCCCGGACTCGTGACCCGGCGGCGATACTCCCCGGGCGGCACATCGGGAAATTCTTCCAGAACCGCGCCCGCGCCGATGGCGGTCTGGCGGGCCAGAATTTCGGATTCTTCTGCGCCCAGCCCCAGCGATCTTCCCGCTTCCGCCAAAACTTCGGTCACGTAAAAATAATAAGCCGGGCCGCTGCCCGAAATCGCGGTCACCGCATCGATCTTCTCCTCGCGGTCGACCCACAGCACCGGCCCTCCCGCCTTTAAAATCCGGTCGGCCAGCACCCTTTGCGAAGCGCTTACGTGAGCGTTCGCGTGTGCGCCCGCGATCCCCTTTCCTATGGCGGAGGCCAGATTGGGCATGGCCCGGATAACGGGTTGCCCCTCCCGCAGTTGACGCGCCAGAAAGGCGTGTGTGATCCCCGCGGCAATGGAAAGAAAGGCGGCCTCCTTGGCGATATAGGATTTCCAGGCCGCGCAAACCTCTTTCGCGTTTTGGGGTTTCACCGCGAACACGAACAGAGCGGAGCGCCTTATATATTCCGGCGCCTCTGAGGGATCATTGGCGAAGGTCACATTGTGCGTTTCCCGGAAATCGGCGGGCGGATCGTTGAGATCCAAAGCCGGGTCCACGGCCATGAAATGCGCGCCCGGCAAGGCGCTCAAAGCGCCCTTGAGAAACGCCCGCCCCATATGCCCGAACCCGATAAAGGTGATGATGATTTTATCCACCGTGCTGCTCATAGTTTCCAAAGATGAAAACTTATTCCAACCCCGGGGAAAAGCAATTCATTATTGAAACGCGTCCGCCCGCCTCTCTCGAATTTTGGTAGAGAAGGGCATGAGAGAGAGAACGCCAATCGAGATTATACAAGATTCAAAGGAACCCCGGGCAGGTGCTTTTTCAAGAATTTATCTTGCTTGATCTCTTCCTGGTGTTTTTCTATGTAGTTCTTAATTTCTTGTGCGGTAATAGCTCCGCCCGCGAATTCTTTTCGGGTGCTTGGATTGACGTTCAGATCCGTACGGCTTGTAAGAAATTTTTCAATTTTTGAAGCATTTCCTTGTGCCCCCACCAGTGATTCCATGGCCACCGCTTTGATTTTTTTCTCGCGGTCCAGAGCCTCGTCTCCCGGATTGCTCAAAAAGTTAAAGGCCTGATGAACCAACGATCCTTTGTTTTCAACGGTAACACCATGAGCGCCCAAAATAGATCTTATGCCTCTGCGTAAACTCATAATTCTCACCCTATTTTTATTGCGGTTGAAAGCACAAAACAGCTATAGAATTAAGAATATGTTAAATTTTTGCAGGGATTAACAAAATTTTACAATTTATTGATTTTATTCATTTTATTCCGAGTCATTTTCAACCCGGAAAATGCGCGGCTGCGTCTCGGTGAGGGCCGCGATATCGCGCGTCAGGGGCATCGTGTAGTCGAACACGCCCACGACCCTGCCCGTGCGCGCCTCCGTGATGCGCAGATACACCGCCACATCCTGCCGCCCGGTCGCATACGTGCCGCCCAGCAGGTAATCAGGCGCGCCCGTCGATTCCGCATAGCCCAGATGCGGAACGTCGGCCGAAACGCGAACGGGCGCGATATCCACGCGGTATCCCAGCTGCGAAATACGACTGCCGATCTGCTCGGGAATGGCCTTGGCGAACTCAGAGGGAAGATCCGGATTGTCCCGCGCCAGAAGGGGCTGAACCTCAATCCGGTCCTTCTTTGAAACATAGCCGCCGGCCCGCTCGATCAGGTAATCCGCCGCGGCGTAGCTTTTCTCCGTCACGTTCACGTCCTGGCGCTGGAAAATCCCCCGGGAGGCCAAATCCAGAAAGGACGCCGTGCAGGCTGGCAGGCACAAGGCCCCGCCTATCAGCACAAAAAACATTCTGAGATATCCTGTCTTCATCGGGAAATTCCTTTTCCGGCTGTGCGGGGCGTGGATAGGGACGAATTTTCCTGCGCGGACTTATGCCCGTAGGCAGGAAGAATATAAGTGCGCGCCGTCCGGGCGGGCGCGGCCCCTTCCCTTTCCAAGCTCAATGAAAGCTCGAACTCGCGGAAGACCTCGCAAGATCCTCCGCCCGCTCCCGGCTGAATGCCCGTCCGCAGGCGCGGAACACCGGCAGAGGGCACTCCCCCCACCGTATAGCCGCGCGTGCGCAGCTCTCCGCGCAGCGCATTGTCAAACGCGGCGCTGAACGCGCCGGTTCCTGAAACCGGGGGCATGTAAACCGGCTGCGGCGTCAGGCCCGTGTCCCGCTCCAGCGCGTCCACCAGATCGGCGGCGCTGAGATCCCACACACGCATCACATCGGCGTTGGCGGCGGGGCTGTAGTCATAGCCTATGCTCCGGGCCTCGGGGCCGGGCGGCGCCTTGTAGAGATTGTGGTGATAACGATAGCCCGCGGGCATGAAGGTCGGGTCCCAGCTACACCCGGTAAGGCCGAGAAGACTCAATGTTTGCAGGACAAAAAAAGGGCGGCGCATGAAAAAATCCGTTTCGGATGAATTTGAAAGGACATCGGAGAAAAACAGCCCTCCCGAAATTTATCAGCCTTTTGAGTCAGAGCGTCAAGCATGGAGAATGAAATTATATTGACATATTTTTATTTTGTCGTATGATGAGACCGCTAACAGAAGGGTTATTTGCAAGATGTCTCCTGACGGCTCTGAAAACATATTGTCTTCGAAATTGCGGGAGATTCCCGATCATACCTGCATTCTAACGACAGGAGCGGGCTACGGGTCAGGGGTTTTTATCTCGGAGGATCTGGTACTGACCGCACGACACTGCGTCAGAAACAAAGAGGGAATGCCCCATCCAGAGAAAGTCGCGGTGGTAAATTCTTTAGGAAACTTGTCTCTGTCTTTAGCCGAAGGTGAAAATGGGGCAGCCATTATTCACGAAGACTCTGACCTTGATCTTGCGGTTATAAAGATAAGCGAAAAGATCGGTCCCGCAGAAAATCTTCCCTTTATCTCTACTCAAAAGGCAGATCTCTTAGCTTCACAAAGACGAGGAAAATATAATCACTTGGCCTCCGTCCTTTCAAATGCCAATAATCGTTATGAAATTTTACTTAACCAAAACCCCGAAAACCTTCCCGATTCCCATCACCATAAAATCCAGGAGCAAGAAACAGACCTCTTGGGAGGCTGGTTTGTTGTAAATGCAGAGAAAAACAAAAAAACCGGATGCCCCAATTGTTCTGCGGTATTCAGCTCCGCTGTATCCGGTTGTGACGGAATCTATATAGGACCGGGCTATTCCGGATCACCTATTCTGGACAGATTCTCACGGATTGCCTCCATTGTCACGCATAAGTCAAAAACCTGGAAAGACCATAAGTCTTTTGATGTTGGCAGAATAGTGGAATCTCCGCCCTCGATCATCGGACCATCCCCCGACAAGTTCGCCCGGTTCATGGATATAGTTTTGGGAAGATAAAATCCCAAATCTAACGCCGCGCCACCATCAGTTTTTTGATTTCGGCGATGGCCTTGGCGGGGTTCAGCCCCTTCGGGCAGGTGTTGGTGCAGTTCATGATCGTGTGGCAGCGATACAGGCGGAAGGGGTCTTCCAGCGCGTCCAGCCGCTCGCCCGTGCTTTCATCCCGCGAATCCGCGATCCAGCGATAGGCCTGCAGCAGCACGGCGGGTCCCAAAAACCGGTCCGCGTTCCACCAGTAGCTCGGGCAGGCGGTCGAGCAGCAAAAGCACAGGATGCATCCGGCCGGGCCGCGCCCGTCCTCGCCGTTCAGCAAATCCGAATCATCCACGCCCTGCAGCCGCTCCCGGGTGGGCGGCGGGCTGTCGGCCTTCAGCCACGGCTCGATCAACTGGTATTGCGCATACACATGCGTGAGATCCGGGACCAGATCCTTCACCACCGGCATGTGCGGCAATGGCGTGATCTTCACATCGCCTTTCACGTCGCACGTCGCCTTCGTGCAGGCCAGCGTGTTCGTGCCGTCGATATTCATCGCGCAGGACCCGCAGATCCCCTCGCGGCAGGACCGGCGGAAGGTCAGGGTCTGATCGACGAAATTCTTGATATAAATCAGCGCGTCCAGAACCATCGGGCCGCAGGCCGCCAGGTCAATTTTATACTCGTCCAGGCGCGGATTCTCCCCCGCCTCCGGGTCCCAGCGATAAATCCGGAAGATCTTGGTCCGCGCCGCGCCGTTCGCCGCGTCGAAGGTCCGGCCCGGCTTGATCTTTGAATTTTGCGGCAGTGTAAAAGTGGCCATGGGCGGTTGAATTCCGGATGGATTGAAGAGATTTAAAAATATGCTGGGACTGAGTATATTTTGATTGCCCCTGCTTGGGAAGGGGGAAGGCCTCGATTTCCCATCCCCCCGCCACCGTCATCCCGGCGACTTTGTCCGCCGAAGCCTTGGCGAAGGGGGAAGGCCGGGATCCATCTATCCACTTGCGTGAAAAGCTGGTTTCGGGCGCTCGTTCCATCCTTGGATCCCGGCCTTCGCCGGGATGACGGAAAGAAAAAATTCTAAACTGCAACTCCCTCCGAAAAGGGCCTGCACTTGACAGAAGCTATCCTATTCTCTATAAAAACTTATAAATTCCATGAGGAGACCCCATGCCCGACATTTCTGAACATTGGAAAACGATCGCCCCCTCAAAGCTCCGCACCTTTTCCGAAGAAGAGCTGACGGAAGAATATTACCGACAAAAACAGGCCGACTCTCCGCGCTTTATAAAAGAAGTCTACATCCCGGGCGGACCTTCGGTAGCTACCACAAACTTACCGACACAACTTCCCAACAACGTCCGGCATGGTTTCCAGGGAGCGGCTCTGGAAGCGTATAAGGCGGAACAGAACTATCTTAAGCACAAAGAGGCGACATTCAGAAAACAAGAACAATTAGGCCCTCCGCCTCCCCTGCCGGAAGACTGGGATCAAATGGTCGAGGATGCGAACAAAAAAAGAAAAGAGCGTTTCGGCGCTCCGGAAGATGATGTGGAAGCCCATCTCCAGGACGCAGATCTGCCTGAACAGGACTTTTGGCCATTGGCTGGAACAGGGGTAGGAATCGTAGGGCATTTCCCCCGCGAACGCCTCCCCGCCCTGGATGATGACGGCAAAAAGAAGAAAAAGGGCACATTCTCCGACCTTCCCCATTTCGGCCTGCGTAATAAAACCCATTCCCCTTGAAACATCCGCCGCGTTTCCCTAAAATCCGCGCTTTACAGCAGGATTTCAGGACATGACCGACAAGACCGACCATCCCAAAGACACCTACCGCGACACCGTCTTCCTCCCGAAGACCGATTTCCCCATGCGCGGCGGCCTGCCTCAAAAAGAGCCGGAAATCCTGCAGAAATGGGCCCAGGCCGACCTGTACAAACAGCTCCGGGACCGGGCGAAAGGCCGGGCGAAATTCGTGCTGCATGACGGCCCGCCCTATGCCAACGGCAATATCCACATGGGTCACGCGGTCAACAAGATCCTGAAGGACGTGGTGGTGAAATCGCGCCAGATGGCCGGGTTCGACGCGCCTTACGTGCCGGGCTGGGACTGCCACGGCCTGCCTATCGAATGGAAGATCGAGGAAAAATACCGCGCGGCGGGCAAGGACAAGGACGATGTGCCGCCCCTGCAATTCCGCGCCGAATGCCGCGCCTTCGCCCAGGAATGGGTCGATGTCCAGGCCGCGCAGTTCCAGCGTCTCGGCGTGTCCGGCGATTGGGCCCACCCGTATCTGACCATGACCAACCGCGCAGAGGGCAAGATCGTCCGCGAAATTCATAAATTCGCGCTCA
>JAIOYC010000107.1 GCA_021741325.1 Alphaproteobacteria bacterium | reverse complement strand
GATACGCCTCTCTTTATGGGTGCACGCGGTAAAAGGCTCAATCAGGGCATCGCGCAAAAAGCCTTGCGAAATTTGCGGAGAATGCTGGGCCTGCCGGAAAATGCGACGCCTCATGCCCTGCGCCACAGCTTCGCCACGCACCTGCTGCAAAACGGAGCCAATCTCAGGGAAATCCAGGAATTGCTCGGCCATGCCTCCCTGAGCACAACCCAGCGTTATACAGAGGTCAACACCGAGGAATTAATCCGGATTTATAAAAAATCCCATCCGCGCGCATGAATTCATGGGCTATCCGGCGGTCATAAAAAAAAGGCCCCTAAAAGGGGCCTTTTTGGTCTGATCTTATAAATCCTATCCTTGGATTCTGATTCCGATATTGCAGAGCTGGGCAGGATCGCTCTCGTTATAGACTGTTCCTACACGGCAATCCGCATTGTCCGTCTCGGAAATAACAGAACCGGAATTGGGACGTCCGTCATCCATTTTACGGTCGATCCGCGCGGCCTGCGAAGGATTGAGAATTCCCGTTCCGCTGGCCACGGGCCCTGTCTGCCCCGTCAGAACGATATAATGACCGGGGCGCATTTCCGTATCCGTAAAGCCCGTGACGCCCACCGTAGAGTGCCCGATAAAGTACCCGCCTCCGACCGGCGCGGAAAGCAAGGCATTCCCAAAAGCCAGGGTGGCCGTGCCGTCAAGTCCGGTAATCAAATCGGCCGCCAGCAAATGGTTGAAGAAATATCCGCCTTCATTATCAAGGGCTGCGGCATCTCCCACGTTCAGGTTGATCCGGCCATCCCCGTCCCCGTCGTTACAGGGGTCAGCGGCACAATTGGTCAAGCGGGTCGTTGCGGTCGCCATGTCCCCGGGGAACGCGTTGTACATGTCCCGGAAAGTAGAGGCCGCTGCATCTATACCCTTAAGTTGAGAAATCGTGGATGTAACCTGAGCATTCGAAATCATTTCCTGCCCCTTCAGAACCCCCACGATCAAAAACCCAATAATAATCATCACAATCGCCAGTTCGACGAGGGTAAATCCCTTTTCCCTTTCAGAGGAAATGCGCGCTTTATCCATTAAAATCTCCTTAAAATAAAAATGTTATCCCGCTTTTAGAGAGGCGGAGCCCTCATCCCATAGTAATACAAAATAGTATACACAAAGTGAACGGATAATATAGCCCTTCTTTATTTCTACATTTATTCAGAAATCCTTGCCGCATATCGGGTTTTGGCCCCTTTCAGTCTCATTGAGAAGGCGGTTGCATATATAATCCCGCATAAAATTCACTTCATTGGGATGCGTCCCTTCCGCTGTGGCTTTCAGGATTTCAAGCATGATCGACAGAGCCTCGGCCCTGTCCCCGTGCGAGGCCAGGATAAAGGCCGGCATTTGCTTGGTCCACAGAGGCAGGCCTTCCTCATTCAGGGCTGCAAGGGTCCGGGCCAGCGCAAGCGATTCGACGGGATCCTTGATTTCAGAATGGGCCAGATAGGCCGCATGAGCCAGCCAGCGCCAGCGTTCCCCGCCGGGCCTCTGCCCCACCGTGCGCAGATAGGGCAGAAGAAGGCGCAGCCTGTCCGGATCGGGCACAGCGCCAAAATAGAAGGCCGCCAGCAGGGGCACGAACTGGGCCTGAGGATCCAGCGTATCTTCCAGAAAAAACCAGCGCACCAGTTCTTTATAATCATAATCCGTCAGGGGAAGCGAGCGCCCGCCGGTTTCTCCCAGATTTTGAAGCATCAATCCGGTCGTCCTGTACGCAAACTGTGTGTCGCCAAGCGAGAAGGCCGTGGCCAAGGCCGCCGAGGGAACGGAGGGAACATTCAGCCAAAGCGGCTTTCTGTCCCGCACCCCCGTCCAGAGGAAGATATTAACGCTCAACGCCAGGAAAAAAAGAACCCATAATTTCCGCAGATCCCGCCGCGCCATTTTAAAATTGCCTGCGCGCAAGATCAATGAGCGCGGCCAGAACTATGACGGTCGTAAAAATAGCGCCTTGGGCCAGAACAAACGGAAGGTCGGTGAGACTATCCGTGCCGTAAATCAGCCAGGATGTTTGGCCCATAAGGTCCAGCCGGGGCATCAGCATGGAGATCCCCTCCATGATGTCCTCTAAAACCCCCATATTCCGCGATCCTATTCCTGCGTCTATAGTGCCCAGGATCTGCCCCATCATACGGGCCAGTGCGTAAAACCCGAGAGCGGCCATCACCCCGCTGGCCTGACTTCGCAAGACCATGGCGAAAAAGAAGGCCGTGTTGACCATGATAATATTCTCCGCGAGCAGGCTTAGAACCCAGACAAAATAGGACTGGCCCAACACCTGGAAACCCACAATTCCCAGGCACGCCCCCTGCACCATCGCTACAAAGGCGGCCAAAATCGAAAAACCCGCCGCATAGGAAAGAAAAAATTTCGTCCTCCCGAAAGGACGTGAAAGAAGAAATTCGATTCCGCCCGTTTCGAAAGAGCGGCGCACGAAAGTCACCACAAACAAGACTAGCCCCAAGACCCCGAGCGCGCGAAGAGTGCCGCCGGTAAAAACAACGGAAAATTGATATTTTTCCGTTACCGCCGTCATCCCCATAAAAAGGGAAAGACTTGCCCCCACCAGAAAGCAAAGAACAAGGGCCAGGATAAGCCGATCCCGAAAGGCCGCCAGCAAGACGTAACGGATAAGCGCTGTAAACATCCCGGCCTGCCCTATAGCTTAAGGGGTCTGCGATCTCCTGAAAAACTCCGGTAGAGATCGCGGTCGGTATCATGGACCGAATCACCGGGCGCTTCCAAGATGGTCGCCTTCAGGAAGATAACAAGTTCAGTCTTGCGGGCATAATCCGAATGCTTCCGGAAAAGCGATCCAAAAACAGGCACCTCGGAGAGAACGGGAACCCCTTCCTCGTTCGTCCGGATTTTATCCTGCAGCAAGCCGCCCATGATGATCGGTTGGCCCGAGCGAACCTGAATGACCGAATCTATCTCCTGCACATTCAACTCAGGCACCAGCGATTCCACACCTGTGATTCCCGCGCTGGCCGTCACAAACTGAACGGCGGGATCGGAAACCTCGCTCACCACCTGCGTGATGGTGGGCCTGATGGCCATGGCCACCGTGCCCGTATCAAGATTGATAGAAGGCTGGACGTTCACAAGGACCCCTTCGGGAACGTTGCGGATCTTGCTGTCGACATTCGTGTTGACGGTGCCCTCGTCCTGGGTGACGTCAATGCTGACCTCGAAAAAGACCTGATTGGTGGCCACGTTCAAAACGGCCGATTGATTGTTCAAGACGGTCAGGCGCGGACTGGCCAGCGCGCGAACCGTTCCGAATCCTGAAATCGCCTGAATAACGGCCTGCACGTCATCCCCGGCATAGCCCACAACAAAATTGGAGCTTGTAGCCACGCTTCCGCCCGGCGCAGGGGCCGTGGAGGGACCCAGCCCGCTCAGAACCGCGCTTCCGGTTGAGGAAAGATAGTTAAGGGCGACCTCCCCGGAGGAAATATCAAGCGCTCTCCAGTCAATTCCGGTGATAAATTCATCATTGAGGGAGACCTCCATGATCTTAGCCTCAATCAGGACCTGCGCGGTCGATGAACGCCGCAGAACCGTCAGATACCGGTCCACCTCTTTTTGAACCTTCTCGGAGGCGTAGACATTGATAAGCCCCGCCTGCCTGTTCATAGAAAACTTAAACCCGGACTCTGTGCCCGTGGCGGGGGATTGCTCCTCATCGCCGTCCACCGGAAGCGATTCCACCTTCAGGAGAGATCCCGCCTCCTGCCCATCGGCCCCAGCGGATTGCTGCGTCGCGACAAGCCGCGGATCATTTCTTGTTCTCAAGCCGTTGCTGCCGCCCTGCGCCAGGATCTGGTTCAGGTTGGCTTCCATTTCTCCCCAGAAATTGGCCTCGCTGCTGGACTTGGCCTCAAAAGAAGATCCCGTGTCCGCGCCATCGCCCGATACGACCCCCACATCGTTGCGCACACTCCCGGTATTCGAGCGGATATAACTGAGATAGTCGACCTTATATGTTTTGTTATAGGGCGCATCCACCTCAACCCGGAGAACGTCGTCCTGGAACCGGTATCTCAGCCCGGCTGCGTCACATATTCTCTGAATAACCTGGTCGAAAGGTTTTTCGCGCGCCGTGAAAATAATGGAACCCCGAATGCCGGGATCCAGTTCCAGATCGTAATCGGCCTGCTGGGCCAGCTCGAAAAGAATATCCCGCAAAGGAACCGACTGATTCACCGAAATGGACACCAAAGGCATAGATTTTCCGAATCCGGCAGATTCGGCCACGTAGGGCTGAAGCGGGGGAATCGAGGAAGCCGAATCCAAAGAGGCAGACTCCGCCGGATCCGGAATCCGGGGCGCCAGGCCATCCCGGAAATCCTGCATTTCCATACCGGCGTCGCGATCGGGTTTTAAATGATTCTTGGAGACGTCGCATCCCGCCGTGGTTAACCCGAACAGCAGCACACAAGCTACCAGGAGATGTAAAGACCGGAGGCCTGTCGCATACTGATAAATCATCTGGAAATACCCTGAAAAAAAGAGAGTCCGTGGAACAAAAAACCGGAAAACTTTGGATCTTAAATAGATCATATCGTGAAGGAGCAAGCAAGAGAGCCGGCCCTATTCGCTCAGGCGTATCCGCGATGTGTCCAGAGACCGGAGGGTGCTTTCACCCTTTTCGTTGCGGGCCGAAAATTTGAGCTGCTCCACCCGGACTTTCAGGTCCGCGGGCCTGTCGGAATTGGCCAAAGCCGTCTCCTCGGAGATGACACCGCTGGAATAGAGCTCAACCAGTGAATGGTCGAAAGAGCGCATTCCTTCCGGAATATTTTGCTCGATCACTTCCTTGATCTTTCCGATTTCCCCCTTGTGGATAAGTTCGCGGATCAGTCCGTGATTGAGCATGACTTCCAGAGCCGGAACCTGCCCGCCCTTCATCGAAGGCAGAAGCCGCTGCGAAATGATCGAGACCAGATTCAAGGATAGATTAAGGCGTATCTGTTTACCGTAATCATCGGGAAACATATTCACGATCCGTTCAATGGCCTGATAGGCATTGGTCGTATGGATCGTAGCCAAACATAAATGTCCTGTTTCCGCGGCTATCAAGGCCTGCTCCATCACTTCGCGATCCCGGATTTCACCCACAAGAATGACGTCCGGGCGCTGGCGTAGGGCGTTCTTCATGGCCACGGCATGCGATTCCGTGTCTATCCCGATTTCCCGCTGGGTAACGATGGATTTTTTATGTTCGTGAAAATATTCGATCGGGTCCTCGATCGTGATGATATGACCTTCCATATTCTGGTTTCGCCAGTCAATCATGGACGCCAGAGTCGTGGATTTCCCCGAGCCGGTCATGCCCGTCAGCAGAATAAGACCGCGCGGTCTGAGAGACAGCTTGGCCAGAATCGGAGGGAGAGACAGCTGCTCGAATGTGGGGATCTGCGAGACAATGCGGCGGATGACCAGCGCCGGACTCTGCCGTTGGCGCAGCACGTTCACCCGGAAACGCCCTGAATGTCCCATGTCCAAAGACGTGTTCAGCTCCTTCGTGGCCTGGAATTCATGCTTCTGGCGGCTGTTGAGAACAAAATTCAAAATCTGCTGCACATCCTCAGTAGAGAGTGTCCCGCCCCCAAGAGGCACCAGCCGGTTTTCGACCCTGAGCATGGGCGCGGAATCGACCGTCAGGTAAAGGTCGCTTGCTCCCTGCTCGTTCATCGCCTGCAAATAACTGAATATGACGGGAACGCTCAAAAGGAATACTCCTCTCCCGGCCCGCCCGCCTGAACAGAGGATTCCCCGCCGATCCGCGCCCCGCCCAAAGCGCCGGCCGCGAATTCGCCAGAGGATTCCCCTTCCTTGTCGGTATTTTTCAGCGTGACGCGATGCGCCTCGCTTTGATCGATCATCCCCGATTCCAGAAGATCCAGTACAGAATCCTCCATCGTGATCATCCCATAGCGCGATCCGGTCTGAATCATGGAATAAACTTGGGGAATCTGGTTTTCACGGATGAGATTGCGCACCGCGTTGGTGCC
>JAIOYC010000106.1 GCA_021741325.1 Alphaproteobacteria bacterium | reverse complement strand
ACGCCGCCTCGTCCCGGAAGAACGCGGTGACGCCGATCAGCAGTTCCTTGAACAGTAGGCCGATTTCATGGCCGTTTTCCTTGATATAACGCACATAATCCCAGGCATCAGTCAGGTGGTGAACGTTCATCCGCCGCTCGATCCGCCGGAGCAGGGTATTGGTCTTATAAAGCCCGAAATCGCTTCCGGTCCGGCGGCGTATGAGAGACAGGATTTCATCCAGAGCCTCTCCGGGGATTTGTCCTGAATTTTTATGGATTTTTTCATTTAAGCTTTTGAGATATTGCATCAGCGTTGATGGCATTTCTTCGGGTGGAAGGATAAAATCCACCAGCCCGGTCGCGATCGCGTTGCCCGGCATGTCACTGAACTTTGCGGATCGCAAATCCTGCGCCATCGTCATCCCGCCTTCGCCTTTAACGGCTTGCAGCCCCAGCGTGCCGTCGCTGCCGCCGCCGGACAGCAGAATGCAGATGCCTTTTTCCTTCCTATGTGCGGCCAGAGACCTAAAAAAGAAATCGATAGGCAGCGCGACATGATCCTTAACAATCTCGTTATAAAGGATCATTCCATCAAACAGCTTTAAATAGTGGGAGGCGGGTGCGATATAAACATGGCCCGGCTTCGCCATGGTATGATCCTGGGCTTCTTCCACCGGCATGGCGGTATGCTTGGCGATGATTTCCGGCAATAAATTAACGCCGTCCTTTCCGCGGTGCGTTACCACGATAAAGGCCATGCCGCAATCTGGAGGCATGGCGCCGAAAAAAGCCTTCAGCGCCTCAAGCCCCCCTGCGGAAGCGCCCAGAGCGACGATCGGCACCTCGTCGGCAGGAACGGCTGGGCTTTCTGAATTTTTATCGTTCATGTTGTAAAGATAAACAAATTTTAAAGTAAGGCTTAGACTAAGCGGCCTCAATATATAATCAAATTATTCTTTACTGGATCTGATCGAACTTTTGCAGGATTTTAACTGCAATTTTCCGAATAATCCTTGTCCAATCATTATTTATCATCGGATATTGTTATAGATCTTGCCCATTTTCTTTCTTCTTCAAATGAAATAGCCACATTAGGCTTTGGCTCGTGAGGAGAGAGCCAGTCCTTCCGGGAAAAAAGATACATTTTTTTATTTTCTCCTTTGATGGTCCCGGCATTCACTCCTTCACTATAATTGTGAACATGTCCTCTCAATCGGATAATTTCAATCATGAAGTGTCCTCATTCTTTTTAAAATCATTCAGGGTGTATTTTGAAGAGGGAACTGCTTGTGTGCTTGATCATTTGATTAAAAAGGGAGATTAAATGTCCTGGCACGATATATTGATACGGAAACTTGAAAGGCACTCGGCTCTGACTAAAGCTGATATTTCTGTCATTCATGGACTTCCTGGCAAAAAACGGAATGTTTTCAAACATGAGGATATTATAAGGCAAGGCGAGAAGCCCAAAGATTCAGTCGTTGTTTTGAAAGGAATGATTGCCCGATACCACAATGCGCCGGAAGGGAGGAGCCAGTATCTTTCTTTTCATATGGCGGGCGATATGCCTGATGCGCAGGCGCTTTTTTTAGATGTCATGGACCATGCTCTTTGTGCACTGAATAAAGCAGTTATCGTGCTGGTGCCCCACAATGCCATAATTAATATTTTTAAAGATACGCCTAGCGTAGGATTTGCGTTCTGGAAGGAAACTTTAATCGACGCTGCCATATTCCGTGAGGCCATAAAGGTGTGAAACCTCGCGTTCGTGCTTTATAATCTCATCAACGGAAGGTCCGGAAGCAATATGATCTTCTAATCTTCGGGCTTCTATATCTAGGCGTTGTATAGCATGTAGTTCCTCATCTCTTCCCAATTTAGATTTTTGAACGGCCGATTTCAAAACGCGAATGGTTTCATCATACACGCGGATGGGTACCGGATAGGGATGGCGATCCTTGCCTCCATGGGCCAGTGAAAAGCGCGCCGGATCGGAAAATCGATAAGGTGCGCCGTGAATAACTTCCGAAACCATCGCCAGGGATTCAATGGTTCGAGCGCCAACTCCAGGCGTTAAAAGCAATGCGGAAAAATCCTTAGGACCACGATCAGCGGCCGCGACAAGATTACCATGCAACCTTTTAAGGGAAATGTTTTCTGCTCGCACATCATGGTGCGCAGGCATCTCCAAATGAGGAAGAGTAAACTGCTTCGGCTTTAATCGAGAATTATCCTGTTCTTGCAATCTAGCAAGTTTTTGAATGATGCCGTCAGGGCCCAATTCATGTAAAAGTTCGCGGAAAGGATTGTTCCGCCGGATAGGAAACTTTTTCAAATCTGAAACATTTGCGAAGAATGGAAATAATGGTTGAGCCGCAGATATTATTTTTTTGGGAAGATGAAAAAATCCCGAATAATCCGTTTCTGCCCGTCTTGATCTATCGTCAGGTTTTAGAAAAGCAAACGGCAGACAAAGATAAAATTTTTAAAAGGCATTTTGAAAAAAATGGATGGAAGGGAGGATGGACCGGCGTAATTTTCGATTATCACCATTTTCACACCACGTCTCATGAAGCCTTAGCTATTGCCCGGGGCCATGTCAGCGTTATGCTAGGCGGAGAAAGCGGAAAAGAAATTGATCTTGAGGCAGGCGATTTACTCGTTTTGCCCGCAGGAACAGGGCATAAAATGCTCTCTCAGAGTGAAACCTTGGTTGTTGTCGGGGCATATCCTGCCGGCCAGGAACATTACGATATCTGTAAAAGCCAGGTCGAATGTCCGGAGGCGAAAGACAGAATTGCCAGTCTTGCTGCGCCTCAAAATGATCCTTTTTATGGGACTCCAGGTCCTTTGCCTACGATCTGGAAATCGTGAGGCCGGTCAGATTTTTTAATTCTTCTTGCGCTGCCGACACGTTAAAAATTCTGCATGGCCCTTACTTGAAAATTCTGCAGCCGCGTTAAAATTTTTTTGAGTTCTATGAGAACCATTTCCATGTTGTTGCCTTGGGTGTTCTTCGGCCTGAAGAAAGTCGGTGCGCAATGAAAAAGATCTGCGCCATTTACACTCGCAAATCTACCGACGAGCGCCTCGACATGAAATTCAATACCTTGGATGCGCAACGCGAGTCTTGTGAAGCCTATATCACCAGTCAGAAATCGGAAGGCTGGATTACTTCCAAAGAAAAATATGATGATGGTGGCTTCTCAGGCGGCTCTCTGGAGAGGCCGGCCCTAAAAAGACTACTGGATGATATCAGCGCAGGCAAAGTTCATATCGTTGTCGTTTATAAGATTGATCGCCTCACGCGCTCGCTGATGGATTTCGCAAAGCTCGTGCAGGTCTTCGATGAGTACGGCACGACGTTTGTGAGCGTTACGCAGTCTTTTAATACCACGACGTCGATGGGTCGACTGACGCTGAATGTGCTGCTTTCATTTGCGCAATTTGAACGCGAGGTTTCCGGCGAACGCATCCGAGACAAGATAGCGGCAAGCAAGGCCAGAGGCATGTGGATGGGCGGCGTCCCGCCGGTCGGCTATAAAATTGAGCACCGGCAGCTGGTGGTGAACAAGGATGAAGTCAAGCTGGCTCGGCATATTTTCGACCGTTATCTGATACTAGGAAATGTTCGCTCTTTGAAGGCGGAGCTGGATCGCGAAGGCATTAAAAGTCCCAAGCGGAAATCGCTAACTGGAAAACCTTATGGAGGATCCAGTTTTTCCCGTGGCGCGTTATATTGGGTTCTAAAGAACCCGGCCTATATCGGAAAAATCTCGCACAAGAGCAAGATTCACGAGGGTTTGCATGAAGGTATTATTCCATTCGATATATGGGAGCGTGTCCAGCACAGACTTGAAGAGCAGACGGTTGCTCGTACTGAACAGATAAAACGTCGCCACATGCTTCAGGGATTGATTTATGATTCAGAGGGGACGGTTTACAGCCCGACTTTTACAAAAAGGCATGATAGACAATATTGCTATTACATTTCGAGAAGTTTTGCGCAGAACAAGGATCATCCCGAAGGAATTATGGCGCGTTTGCCCTCGCATGAAATTGAAGCGGTAGTCGAAAAATCTATGCGCGATCAAATAAAGAATTTTTGTGCTGGTGCTGAAGAGCGAACCTTTAAATATGTTCTAGAACACCATGAAAAGATCTCTGCTTATGACTTGGTACGAAGCTGTATTGGCAGAATAACGGTCAGCATGGATCTCCTGACCATACATATAAAACCAGAGCGTTTCAGGACGCTGGTTGAAAAGCACTTGAAGGTCGATATACCGGGGATTAGAGATGCCTTGGAAATCGCAGTGCCATTCAAAGTAAGCAAGGCAAAACGGGGTGCAATAGTTATAAAGCCGGAAAGCACAAAAGACATTTTCGATCTGTCACCTGCCGAACTGAAAAAACTGGTTCAAGGCATCGTCTGGCGCGATGAACATTTCGCCGGAAAAACCCTGACTGAAATTGCGCGCCGTGAAGGATGCTCCGATGCTCATATCGGCAAGTGCATCATGCACAGCTTCGACCTTCTCCAGGCCGCCTGATCTTTCCCTGCAAATTCCCTGTTATTTTTGTCGCTGGTCATAGCAAAACCCCGATTTTCTCTGCTTTTCTTCCCGTTATGCCCCGAACAACTCAAAAAATTCCCTGTTAATTCCCTGATAAACAGGGAATTCGTCGGTTCCTCAAACAGGAAAAGTGGCCGTAGAGAAAACGGGCTATTTTCAGGCCGGAATCCCATTCTCTACTGTTTGACCAAAATGACTCCGCGCTGAAGCCCGCCAGTTGCGGGCTTCAGCGCGATATATTCTCTGTGTTTGCAAAACGGCAGACTAGATGGCTGGGGTGCCAGGGATCGAACCTGGGAATGGCGGTACCAAAAACCGCTGCCTTACCGCTTGGCTACACCCCAACATGATGTGGCAGGCGAGGCGGAAAGCTACACCATGCTTATCTCCCAAGGCAAGCCCCTTTTGAAAGGGGAATGGCGTCTTGAATAAAAACCTTGCCAACATTTTCCAAAACACAGTATAATCCAATTCTGCTTATAACAATAAAGATTCAGGGGATTTATGGGGTTCAAGAGAACAACAGAGGGGCGTGTCTTTTTTCAGCGCTCCAAGGAAACGGCCAACGATCAGCCAGACCGCGACGCGGGCGAGCCACTGCAACCCGCTTTTATGCCTGAAGATATCTTTCCTCAGCCAGAGCGCCCCGCCTCAGGCCCTCAGGAGATTCTCGCCGTTTTGCGCGCCCTGAATGAACGTCTGAAATCCACACAGAGCGAACGCCAGGAAATGCGCCGCCAGCTTGGCATTTACCGCACTCTTATGGAGGAGCTGGAGGAGAAGGCCGAGCGTAGCGAGCGCGCCTGGCTGGAGCTGGAGGAAAAATTCTCCGTGCGCAACAGGACGGCGGAAAGCCGTGCAGAGCAGGCCGAGACCATCGCCCGTGACACACTTCGGGAGTTAGAAGAAACCCGTCGGATTGTAGCGGATCTGGAGGATAAGGCCGATCTGGCCGGCAAGAGCGTGTCTTCCCTTAAGAAACTTCAAGCGGAGCAGGACCAGAAACTGAGTGGATACGGCGCGGTCCATGTCAAACTTTCCCAGCGTCTCCAGGATACCGAGCTGAAGCAGGAGGATATGGGCGGTAAAATCGAAGAAGCCTTGTCCCAGCAGGCCCGACTGGGGCGTAAGCTGGACAAGGCCGTGGAAGACCGCGCGCGATTTATGCGCAAAATCGAACGTATCGAAGAAACAGTGATTCAGACGCGCGACGCCCTGAACGCACGGGCGATGGTGCTGCTGACGGATCAGGCTGCCGGTGGCGGACCGGCCCTTGAGGAGGATTTTCCCCCCGAATCCATGTTGGACATGCGCCCGGGCGGCTTTGACGCCCTGCCGGGGGCTGCTTCAACGGCCCGCTCGCCCTGGTTTCAGGCTGTGGCCGTGGGGGCGGTCATGCTGGCGGCCGCTTTAGCGGGCTGGTTTGCGGCGGAATTGCGCCGCCCGGGGGTTTGTCCGGTTTCAGGCGATTTCAGTATCACTGAGCCCCGCAACCTTGAATCTCCCAATTC
>JAIOYC010000005.1 GCA_021741325.1 Alphaproteobacteria bacterium | reverse complement strand
GATAGACAAGGGGGACGTGATCCTTGCCCTGCCGCACTTGGATCTGATCCCCTCTTATGTAGAGTCGCTACGCGAAGGATTTCGGCGGGGCATTGTGCCTGCAAAGCAAGAGCATGAAATTCTGGAAATCGAAAAAAATCCCCAAAGCCATCTGCAGAGCCTGAACGATCAGGGAGGAATGGTTGTTACGCTCCCCTCCGGCGAACAGATTCCAAAAGTGTCTTACGAAACCCTGTGGTTGTCCTGCGGGGCTTTGTTCATCGGAGAAGTATCGTTCCGCCACGAGCTGAATGATTTTTTGAAGAAGTTCGGCGGGCATGTCGGGTATGGAATCCGCCCCAGCCTGATGAATCAGGGGCTCGGAACCCTTTCCTTGAAGTTGACGCGCGCGCGGGCGGCGCGGCGGGGTTTGAAAGAGCTTCTGCTGACCTGCGCGCCGGACAATCCCGCGTCGGAAAAAATAATTTTGAACAATGACGGCGTGTATCAAGATACGCTGGCGGACAATCCGTTCGGCCATGGGCTCACGAAGAGATTCCTGGTGCCTGTCCTTTCGGAACCGGAAGAGGAGATCCCATGATTCGCGCGCTGTGGTTCATCGTAAAGCTCTCGCTCATCGTCGCGCTGGCGGTGTGGATCGCGGACCGTCCCGGTTTTGTGCAGATGGAATGGCTCAATTACAGCGTTCGAATCGATATGGGCCTGTTTCTGGTTTTATTTCTGGCGGTTGTTTTGCTTTCAATTCTCATCTACAGCCTCTTGCGCGGCTTGGCGGATTTGCCGGGGATCTGGCGGCGTCAATCCGGTCTCCGGAACCGGGAGAAAGGGCATCGGGCCTTGATGCTGGGCCTGACCGCTGTTGCAGTCGGAGACCCGAAGGCCGCCACCGCGCAGGCGCGCCTTACGCAAAAATTGCTTGGCGAGGATGACGGTCTTGCTCTTCTCCTGCAGGCGCAAGCCGCGCGCCTTGAAGGGCTTGAGGACAGATCCCGGGAGATTTTTACAAATCTTCTCGATCATCCGGATGCCGCATTTCTGGGGATACGCGGTCTTTTGCAGACGGCCCTGGACCGGCGCGACTATGGCCAGGCTTTAATACTGGCGCGCCGGGGTCTTGCGTTGCATCCCCGCCAGTCGTGGCTTTTGCGGCTGGCCTATGATCTGGAAATCCGAAATCGTCACTGGGAGGAAGCCCGGCGGATTTTGAAAAAAGCCGAGAAAGAAGGCGTCGTGCCGCCTTCGCAGGCCCTTGCGGATCGCGCGGCCATGTTGCTCGCGGAGGCGGATGAAGCGCTCACCGTTCCGGAATCCTTGGGAAAGATCAAGAAGGCTGCCGCGCTGAACCCTGATTTTATTCCCGCGGCGCTCAGGCTGGGTCAGGCTTATCTGGATGCCGGAAATCGCCGCGCCGCGCTCAGGGTTGTTGAAAAGGCCTGGAAGGTTCACCCTCATCCCGGCTTTATTCCGCTGTGGAAAGCCCTTGTTCCCGCGAAAAAATCCGCACATCCCGCTGGCCGCTTAAAGTGGCTGGAAAAGCTTGTGGATCTGCGGCCGGAGAGTTCCGATGCCTTGAGAGCAGTCATGGCGGCCGCCATGGAAAGCGGTTTATGGGCGCAGGCGGTCATATTTTTTGAGCGCGCCGAGGCCTTGCATCCCTGCGCCGATCTTTACCGGCTGCGCGCGGATCTGGAAGAGAATCTGGGCGGGTCGCCGGACCGCGTTCGTCTCTGGCTTGAAAAGGCAATGGAAGCGCTTCCTTCCCCGGTCTGGTTTTGCCGGGAGACAGGCATTATTTATGAGAGCTGGAATGCGATTGCCCGACCGCACGGCGCCTTTAACACCATCATCTGGGGCTTCCCGGGCGGCCAGAGCGATTTACCCGATCCTCTGCGCGTGACTGTTGATGGAGCTTCTGGAGTTCCTATATAGTCTAGATATGAAACGCGCCCTGGAACGAGAAATTGAGCCCGCCCCCATGAACAAGTCTCTTCACGACCACCTCTATGCGGATGAAACCGAGATTCTTGAGAATCTTCTGAACCAGCTCGCCTGGGACGAGGTGCGCGCCGATCGCATATTCGCAACAGCAAAAGGGCTGGTGGAGCGGGTGCGCGCCCGCAAAGTTCCCGCTGGCCAACTGGAAACCTTTCTGCGGCAATATGGATTGGATACTGAAGAAGGCCTGGCCCTGATGACCTTGGCCGAGGCCCTGTTGCGGATTCCCGATAAAAAAACGGCCAACGTGCTGATCCGGGACAAGGTGGCCGCTGCTGACTGGCTGGCTTCGGCAGGTCAAAGCAACGACTGGATGACGAAAATGGCAGGCTACGGGCTGTCTCTGACCCGTAAAACGCTGGACGGGGTTTTGGCCCGTCTGGGAGAGCCTGTCATTCGCGAGGCCATCATCGCCGCGATCGGCGTGATGGGACGTCAGTTCGTGTTGGGGCAAGATATCGAAGATGCTCTGAAGCGGGCAAAGCCCTACGAAAAAAAATCCTACCGGTTTTCCTATGACGTTCTGGGCGAGGGAGCGCGGACGGCTGAGGATGCGGAGCGTTATTTTGAATCCTATGTGGCGGCTATCAAGGCGGTCGGCGCGCATCCGCAGGCGGAAGGGCAGAGGCGTTCGGGCATTTCCGTGAAACTCTCGGCGCTGCATCCGCGCTATCTCTATGGGCAGAAGGAACGCTGCGTTCCAGATCTGGCCGACCGGCTCGCGCAGCTTTGTGCGCTGGCGTCGGATGAAAATCTGACTCTCACCGTGGACGCGGAAGAGGTAGGCCGCCTGGAGCTTTCGCTCGAGATTATCCAGCGGGTGCTGAAAAATCCCGGCTTTAACAAGGACTGGGCGGGTTTTGGCCTTGCGGTGCAGGCGTATCAAAAACGCTGTTTTCCGTTGATTGACGAGGTGGCCGGGCTGGCCCGGGACAATCATGTTCGGCTGCAGGCTCGCCTTGTCAAAGGCGCATACTGGGATACCGAGATCAAATACGCTCAAGTCTCGGGATTTTCCGATTTCCCGGTCTTTACACGAAAAGCCAACACGGATGTATCTTATCTAGCCTGCGCGCAACGGATGTTCAGCCATGCAGACAGGGTCTTTCCGATGTTCGCCACCCACAACGCGCACACCATCGCGGCCATTCTGGACTTTGCCAAGGAGAGCGGCGCGGCGTTTGAATTCCAGCGCTTGCATGGGATGGGGGAAACGCTTTATGACACGCTGAAGGAAGACCATCAGGAGCAAGTCTGTATTTACGCCCCTGTGGGACCGCATCAGGATCTCCTGCCTTATCTCGTGCGCCGACTTCTTGAGAACGGCGCGAACAGTTCCTTTGTGAATCGCCTGCTGAATCCCGCCGAGCCCGCAGCCCTGATTGTGGCCGATCCCGTGGAAAAGGTGCGGAATTATGAAAGCGTTCGTCATCCCGCCATTGCCTTGCCCCCCGATCTCTACAAAGGCGAAGCGCCCGTGGGCAGGATCAATTCGCGGGGTCTGGATTTACAGGACAGGGCGTCGGCGGATGAGTTGAGCCGGGCCATAGCCCTTCACCGCCGCTCCTATGAATCGGCTCCCCTGATTGGAGGGAAGATTTATAAAGAAGGGGAAGGCCGGACTGTTGAAAATCCGGCAGATCATAAGGATTCTCCCGGTAAGCAGTGGGGCGCGGACGAAAGCCTTGTGAATCTGGCGTTTGAAGCGGCTGACAATGCCTTTGGCGCCTGGTCGCGCACCCCCGGCGAAGACCGGGCCCGGATTTTGGAGAAGTTTGCAGACCTTCTGGAGGATAACCGCGAAGAGCTTATCGCGCTGTGCGTGCGGGAGGCTGGAAAGACTCTGCCGGACGGCATTGCGGAGGTCCGCGAGGCCGTTGATTTCGCGCGGTATTACGCGAACCGCGGACGTCTCGATTTTTCGGCCGAGGGGATGAGGCTTCCCGGCCCAACGGGTGAAAGCAATATTCTCACTCAGCACGGGCGGGGCGTGTTCGTGTGTATCAGCCCCTGGAACTTCCCCCTCGCTATCTTCACGGGCCAGGTGATCGCAGCCCTTATGGCGGGCAACACCGTGCTTGCCAAGCCGGCGGAGCAGACCTCTCTCATTGCGATGAAAACGGTTCAGTTGATGCATGAGGCTGGAATTCCGCTTGCCGCCGTGAATCTTGTTCCGGGTAAAGGCAGCCGTATCGGCCCGCTTTTAACAGGACACAAGGATGTCGCCGGGGTCTGCTTTACCGGCTCCACCGAAGTGGCCCAGGGAATCAACCGGACGTTGGCCGCGAAGTCCGGTCCTATCGTTCCGCTGATCGCCGAAACGGGGGGGATGAACGCGATGATCGTGGATTCCTCGGCCCTGCCCGAGCAGGTCGTGGATGACGCCCTTCTCAGCGCGTTTGGCTCCGCCGGGCAACGTTGTTCCGCCCTGCGGATTTTATGCGTGCAGGAGGATGTTGCCGATAAAATCATTCCTATGCTGAAAGGCGCGATGAAGGAATTGCGTGTCGGAGACCCCGCCCTTTTATCCTCGGATATAGGACCGGTTATCGACGATCACGCGCGCGCCGAACTGGAGGCTCATCGCACGAAACTTGAGGGTTGGGGAGAGTTGATCCAGGAAGTGCCGATTGAGCCTGCTTTGAAGAAACAGGGCTCCTTTTTTGCGCCTTGCGCTTTCTTGCTGGACAACACAGATCTTTTGGAGCGTGAAGTCTTTGGCCCTATCCTGCATGTAATCCGGTTCCGTGCCGATGATCTGGAAGACCTGATCAGAAAATTGAATGGCAAGGGATACGGCCTGACGTTCGGGCTTCATACCCGTGTGGCCTCGGCGCAGGCGCGTATTGTGGAGCGCATGAATGTCGGCAATGTCTACGTCAACCGCTCTATTATAGGGGCTGTTGTGGGTTCGCAGCCTTTTGGCGGATGCGGTCTTTCGGGCACAGGCCCAAAAGCCGGAGGGCCTCATTATCTTGCCCGCTTTGCACCGGAAAAGGTTGTGAGCGTCAATACGACAGCCGCTGGCGGAAACGCCACTCTCGTGTCCATAGGGGAATGACACGTACATTGTGTACGCGTCACCCTGTCCTTCAAACAATTTAGAGAATAAGCTGGATGATATCGTTCAGGTTTGTGAAGACCATGAGGGTAACCAGCACGACCAGCCCTGCCTGAAAGGCCATTTCCTGCAAACGGTCAGGAATGGGGCGTCTGAGAATGGCCTCCGCGGCGTAAAAAACCAGATGTCCCCCATCCAGCAAGGGAATGGGAAAGAGATTGATCAGCCCCAGATTGATTGAAAGAAGAGCGGTGAACAAAATCAACGCCACCAGACCCTTTTGGGCCATGTCTCCCGCCAAAGCACCAATCCGAATGACACCACCCAGTTCCGAGGCGCTGCGCGTACCGGCAACCATCTGACTCATGGCCTCTAGGGTTCCGCGTGTGACATACCAGGTCTGCTCCAGGGATTTCACGAACGCAATGCCCACTCCGTAACGCAGGAAGACCCTGTCTTTTGTAGGAGCGATATAGAGAATGCCCTGCTCTTTGCTCTCGGCGTTTGCAAAATTATCATTGAGAGCGCGCAGAGGATGGATAAGCAGTTTGTCCCGCTTTCCTCCCGCATCGACTTCAATCGCAAAGGTAGAGTCCAGACGGGCGCGCAGATCGGCGTTCACCGCATCCAAGTCGTTTTCGCCGTACTCCTTGCCTTCGATGGCGCGTATGCTCTTTACATCAACAGCATGGCTGGGGCTGATAAGCCCCAACAGGCCGCGGCTGTGCTTGAAGCCGAATCGGTCTTCTTCCACCACTTTTTCAGGGCGGGCCTGGATATGGACGATCTCTTCGCCGCGTTGAACGACAAATTGACGCTCGCGGTCAAGGGAGATGCTCATGTCCTGGCGGATATCTTCAAAATTGGTGACCGGCTTTCCATCTATGGAGAGCACAATATCGTGGGGCTGGAATCCATGAATTTCCGCGCTGGATCCCCCCACAAGGGCGGCGGCGGTGGGCGGCGTAACAGGCTGGCCGTTAAAGACGAACAAGATTGTCATGACCACTATGGCGAACAGGTAATTAATGGCGGGACCCGCAAAGACGATCAGTGCGCGTTTCCAGACAGGCTTGGCAAAAAAGGCCACATCGCGCTCTTCGGGAGTCATCCGGCGGATTGTGCCAGTTTCCGTATCCTCGATGCGGTCATCCTTTTTGGCGCTGGCGGGATCGACATCTCCGAACATTTTAACGTATCCGCCCAGCGGAATGAGGGAAAGTTTCCAGCGTGTGCCGTGGCGGTCCTGAAAACCGAACAGTTCCTTCCCGAAGCCGATGGAAAAGATCTCTATCCGCACGCCGCAGAGACGGGCAACGATATAGTGTCCCCATTCATGGATAAAAACGAGCAAAGACAGAATGAGCAGGAAGGATCCGCCATACAGCCAGATATTGCCGCCCAGAATTCCGATATATTCAAAAATATTTGTCATCCCGCTACCGTTCTCCGTCTTGGGTTTTTAGAGATATAGTCTTGTGTAAGCGCCCGGATACGCCCATCGATTTTTTTTATGTCGTCCAGGGAGTTTGAAGCCATGGGCGTCTCCGATCCGAGAGCCTGAGTGACTATATACTCCACTGTACCTACAATATCATAAAAAGAGATTTTTTCGGCTAAAAAAGCCTCTACAGCCGCCTCGTTGGCTGCGTTCAAGGCGATGCACGCCTCCGGACCGTTTTCCAGGCATACATAAGCAAGCTTCAGCGCCGGAAAACGCACGGGGTCAGGCTCGGAAAATGTCAGGTGCTTCATGGTGTTTAAGGTTAATTTTTGCCCGGGTGTGGGCAGGCGCTCAGGCCAGGCCAGCGCATGGGAAAGGGGTGTGCGCATATCGCTGGCACCCATCTGCGCGAGCACGGAGCCATCCGTGTATTCAACCATGGAATGCACAACCGATTGCGGATGGATCAGGACCTTAATTTTTTCTCCCGGCATGTCAAAAAGATAGTGCGCTTCTATGATTTCCAGGGCCTTGTTCATCATGGTGGCGCTGTCGACCGATATTTTTGCGCCCATGGACCAGTTTGGGTGGGCCACGGCCTGTGCGGGGGTGACGTGTTCGAGCTCGGAAATCTCGCGATTAAGAAAAGGACCGCCTGAGGCTGTCAGGATCAGATTTTCGACGCTCTGAAGGTTCTTGGTGTCCAGGACCTGAAAAATGGCATTGTGTTCGCTGTCCACGGGCAAAAGCGTACAGCCGCTCTGCCGGGCGGTCTGCATGACCAAAGGTCCGGCAGCCACGAGCGGTTCCTTGTTCGCGATGGCGACAACCCGACTATGGCGCAGGGCGTTCAAGACAGAATCAAGTCCCGCCAAACCCGCGATAGCGGCCAGGGTTACATCAACGGCAGAGCATGATGATTCCAGAAGTGAATCTGGACCGATGCCGATTTCTATCTCTGTTCCCTTCAGAAGCTCCCGGAGGATCGCTTCTTCCTTCCGATCACAAAGAACGGCTTTTCGGGCTTTAAGGCGTATCGCGGTTTCAGCCAGTTTCCGGGTGTTTCCATGGGCCGTTACCGTCTGTACGGAAAAACGGTCTGGATTTTTTGCAACGACGTCGGCCGCGCACTGACCGACAGAACCGGTTGCTCCCAAAATATTGATGGTCCTAGAGGGCATGGAATACTTTCGCGATCAGCAATAAGAAGAGCGGCGCGCACAGCATCATGGCATCGAAACGGTCCAGAA
This sequence comes from Alphaproteobacteria bacterium, assembly GCA_021741325.1. Taxonomy (GTDB): domain Bacteria; phylum Pseudomonadota; class Alphaproteobacteria; order Micavibrionales; family Micavibrionaceae; genus JAIOYC01. The sequence continues at coordinate 30,848 of JAIOYC010000005.1, read as the reverse complement.
TTCCGCCATGCCCGGGGATAAGCGCGCCCGCATCCTTCGCGCCCGCCCGGCGCTTGAGAAAGGAAACGATCAAATCTCCGCCCTGTCCTGCCAGTCCCATGAACAGACCAGTTCCGGTAAAGAAGAACAGTTTGAGCACATCAATTCCAGAAAACCCGAACTCATACAGAGCATACAAAACGCCCACGATGGCCGGGCCCAATATCGCGCCCATCAACCCAGCCCAGGTTTTCTTGGGGCTTAGGGATTCCCACATTTTGGGACCGCCGATGGCTTTGCCCGCGACGTACGCGCATGTATCGCTGGCGGCCACCATCAGCACGAATAAAATGCTCATATCGGCCCCGTACTGTTCACGGATTGTCAAGAAACACACGGATGAAATGGGAATATAGAGCAGTCCTGCCAGAGAAAATCTCTGCGGGTCAGCGGTGCGTACAGACAGATTGATCCATTCATAAAAAGCGATCAGCGCGGCCAGCAGAACCACAATTCTCAAGACCCAGCCGCCGCTCGCGACGACAAACAGCCCCGCCACGGCCAGCACGCTGCCGGAAATGATGCGCATCTGAAGTGTTGAGAGAGTAAAGCCCTTCACGGTTCTTTCCGTTCTTTCCGGTCGCGCTAAGTCTTCGCGGTGGTTGTCTGGCTATGGGAGAGTGCGCCGAAACGCCGGTCCCGCCGTCCATATTCAACCAAAGCCGCCTCGAGGTCTTCCCGGTCGAAATCAGGCCAGAGCGTCTCGGTGAAAACAAGTTCCGTATAGGCACACTGCCAGAGGAGAAAATTACTGATGCGCTGTTCTCCGCTGGTGCGGATCAGAATGTCCGGATCAGGGATGCCCGCCGTCATGAGAAAGCCTGCAAAGCGTTCTTCAACCTCTTTCAGGTCCGGCTTACGGCCAGCCACGAACCAATCCGCTGTCAGCCTATGGACGGCCTGCGCGATATCAAGGCGGCCGCCGTAATTGAGAGCGATGATCACGGTGAGGCGGGTATTATCCGCCGTGAGGCGCTCCGCATTTTCAATGAGCGCCACGATATCCGGATCGAAGGCCCGGCGGTCGCCGATGACCTTCATCCGGATATCGTTCTCATGCAGCTCGGCGGTGTTGGAGCGCAGATAAGTGCGCAAAAGACCCATGAGTTCCTGAACTTCCGGCGCGGGCCGGCCCCAGTTTTCTGAGGAAAATCCAAAAAGGGTGATGTATTGAACGCCAAGATCGGCGGCCGCTTCAATCACGCGGCGCACCGCTTGCGCGCCTTGCCTGTGACCCATTACACGGGGCAACCCGCGACGCGCGGCCCAGCGTCCGTTGCCATCCATAATCACCGCGACATGGGCCGGCGTCTTAGCGGTTTTCTGGTTTGGCGTTTTTTTAGGCATGAGCGGCTTTATCAAGTGTTTTACGGCGACGGAATTAAGAATTCTTCAGGATTATTTCGACCCCTAAACCTTCATAATATCCTTCTCTTTGTCCGCCAGCATGGTGTCGATTTTCTTCACGGCCTCGTCTGTCATTTTCTGGACTTCATCCGAGAGCCGCTTGTGTTCGTCCTTGGAAATTTCGTGATCCTTCTCCATTTTCTTGAGCGCTTCCATGCCATCGCGGCGGATATTGCGCACGGACACGCGCGCGGCCTCGGCATATTTCCCGGCGATCTTGCCCAACTCCGTCCGCCGTTCCTCATTGAGGTCCGGCACGGGCACGCGGATCGTCGAGCCGTCGGTTTGCGGGTTCAGGCCCAGCCCCGCGTCGCGGATGGCTTTTTCCACGCTCTTGACCGCTCCTGTGTCCCAGACCTGCACGATCAGGAGGCGCGGTTCCGGCACGTTGATGGCGCCGACCTGATTGATCGGCATCCGGCTGCCGTAAAGCTCGACGGTCACGGGATCCAGAAGGCTGGCCGATGCCCGCCCGGTCCGCAGGCCGGAGAATTCCTTCACCAGAACATCGACGGCACCGTCCATGCGGCGTTTGATCTCGGATTTATCGTAAGCCATGATTATTTCTCCTCTACAATGGTGAACGCGCCCTCGTGGCGGATGATTTTCGCGAAGTTTCCTTTTTCACGGATGCAAAAAACCACGATGGGAATGTGATTTTCCCGTGCGAGAGAAATCGCGGTGGCGTCCATGACTTTGAGATCTTTCGTGAGCACATCAATATAGGAGATACGGTCAAAGCGCGTGGCGGTGGGGTCTTTCATCGGATCTGCCGTATAGACGCCGTCCACCTTTGTGCCCTTGAAGATGGCCTCGCAGTCCATTTCCGAGGCGCGCAGGGCGGCGGCCGTATCGGTCGTGAAATAGGGATTGCCGGTCCCGGCCGCGAAGACGACAACGCGGCCCTTTTCCATGTGGCGCATCGCGCGCCGGCGGATATAGGGTTCGCATATGGAATCCATGCGGATCGCCGAGAGCACACGGCTGGGGGTGTCGATATGCTCCAGGGCGTTTTGCAGCGCCAGCGCGTTGATCACGATGCCCAGCATCCCCATGTAATCCGCTGTGGTGCGGTCCATGCCCTGCGCCGCGCCCGATACACCGCGAAAGATATTCCCGGCTCCAACCACAACGCAGACTTCCACGCCCATGGACACCACGTCTTTAATATCCTGCGCCACGCGGGCCACGGTATCGGGGTCCAGGCCGAAGCCCTTCTCCCCCATGAGGACTTCTCCCGACATTTTCAGCATGACGCGCTTATAGGCGGGGGCGGGCGCGCTTGATTGTGCGGAGGCAGACTTGGGGGTCATAAGGAGCACTCTCTGTCGTGAAAACCGCGCTCACACTAGCGCATATTTCCTACAGATGCAACGCGCCCAGAGAGGGGTAAAGACCGGTTTCAGCGGTATTTTGCCATGAGCTGGCGTTCGATTTCACCGCAAACCGGCTGCTTGTTCTCCATGCACCAGATTGCACCCCCAAAAAGCTCCATATAGCTGGGATCGGGCTTCACCTTGGCCTCGTTTGCGATATCGACAATGCCGTTGGCGCACTCCGTAAAGGCGCTTTTCACGGCGTAAGCCGGAACATCCGTCTGGTCGATAACGGTCGAGGCCGCGCAATGGTCCTTCAAGTACTCCACTGCGTTCTTCAGGCCCCGCTTGTCCAGGTCTTCCGCATATTTGATGACCATATACTTGGCCGCCTGCGAGACCGTGACCGAGCATGCGTGATCCTCCCACTGGCCGGGGCAGGCTTGGGCCACTTTCCGGGCGTGATCGAGCACGGATTTGTCCGCGACGGTTTGCGCGGACGCAGAAAACGGGAAGAGAAAAAAGAAAAATTGAAGCAATAAACTCAATATCAGAAAATTTCTCATCCTTGTTTTCCTCTATTTTTAGGGATCGGGATTTGATCCGATCGTATCAATCGAAAAAACCGACATCGTTTTTAGAACAGACTCCTGACCCTCTATAGCGCGATATCGAATTATAGGATCGGAAAATCTTTTCCCGTATTTTACTTCCGCGCCCACAATCTGTTCCGTGATTTTGGAGCCATCCTCGTTTTGAAACGTCACAGGGACGGGTTTTTTCGTATCCATTACGGTTTTGAATACCTGTCCCCAGACTTTGTTCGCTTCGTCGTTAAATTCTTTCATTAGCAACAGGGGCGCAAGTGATGCATCAAGAGAATCTTGTCCCGAATATGGCTCTACGGCGTCAGATATATCGCAGGCCTTTAGCAACCTGGTATGGAGATCCTTCAAGTGATCGCCGATGACTGGCATCAAGAACTCCTCTTGTTAAGATTAAGGAAACTTAACAATCCAGGAAAGCTATGTCAACAAAAAGCCTGTATCCCTATCCCCGCACGACTTTCTTTTCCGATTCCTCGGCGGAATCACGCAGGACATAGCCCCGGCCCCACACGGTTTCAATATAATTCTCCCCGCCCGACGCGTCTTCCAGCTTTTTGCGCAGCTTGCAGATGAACACGTCAATGATCTTGGCTTCGGGTTCATCCATTCCGCCATAGAGATGATTCAAAAACATCTCCTTGGTCAGGGTGGTTCCCTTGCGCAGCGAGAGCAGCTCCAGAATGCTGTATTCCTTGCCGGTCAGGTGCAAAGGCTTGCCCGAGACTTCGATCGTCCGTGAGTCCAGATTCACTTTTACTTTTCCGGTCTGGATGATGCTTTGTGAATGACCTTGCGAACGTCGGACGATGGCCTGAATGCGCGCGACCAGTTCCCGCTTGTCAAAGGGCTTGGTGAGGTAATCATCCGCGCCGTATCCCAGCGCCTTGATTTTCCCATCCAGCTCCGTGAGGCCCGAAAGGATCAAAACAGGTGTTTGTACTTTGGAATCGCGCAGGCTCTTGAGAACCTCATAACCATCCATGTCGGGCAGCATCAGGTCGAGAATGATGATGTCGTAATCATAGAGCTTCCCGATTTCCAGTCCGTCCTCGCCGAGGTCCGTCGTGTCGATGATATAGCCTTCGGATTTCAGCATCAGTTCGATGCTCTTGGCGGTGGAGGTGTCGTCTTCGACGAGCAGAACGCGCATGGCTTGGTCCCCTTTGTGATTTTTTGTTTGTAACAGGCAGGAGGGGCATTGCACCCCATATTAATATATCTTAACAAAAGTTAACGGAGATCGCAAGAATAACTTATTATTTATTGACGTCCGCTCAAATGTATGTAAAACCCATTCATGGGTTATCTCTCAAATATCTTTAGGAATCCTAGACCAAGGATCTTGTCTGGGGTGTCACAGTGGTGTTCGGGGCAGCGGCTGGAATTGCTGCTTGGAAAGGCGGCCTCCAAGAAGCTTTTATATGCTCGACTCCAGCGGTGGTTATAGGGGCCCAATACCTGATTGGTAAACGCATAGACAAATGGCTTCAAAGAGAACAAAGCTTGGACACCGATATTCTTGACAGTCCAGCCGACCGCCTTTTCCCTTCCCAACCTCAATAGTCTTTCCATGAGGGCTTTCTAGATCGTACCGAGAGGCCGTATACTCGCCTCATGGACCGTCTTTCCGAACAGGCTCAGGCTGCGCTTGATCTCCTTCCCGACCGGGAGGTGTATGGGACCGTTACCAAGATTCTCGGCCTGCTGATTGAAATCGCCGGATTCGGCAACACGATCTCCATAGGCTCCATCGTGCATTTATGTCCCGAAGATCGTCCCCGCGTGCCCTGCGAGGTGGTGGGATTCCGGGACGGCCACGCGCTTCTCATGCCCTTTGGCACCTTGGAGGGCATAGGCCTCGCCTGCAAGGCCGTCATACAAAATCACGCGCCCGTTATCACGCCGGACGATTCCTGGCTCGGGCGGGTGATCAACGCGCTGGCGGAGCCTATCGACGGGAAAGGCCCCCTGCGGCAGGGAGGTCATCCCATTCCGCTGAAGAACAAGCCGCCCTCTCCCCATGAAAGGCAGCGAATGGGCGGACAGCTCAATCTGGGCGTGAGGGCTGTGAACAGCTTCCTGGCCACGCGCCGCGGCCAGAGGATGGGGATTTTCTCGGGTTCGGGCGTGGGCAAATCGGTGTTGCTTTCGATGATGGCGCGATACACGGCCGCGGATGTATCGGTGATCGGTCTTGTGGGCGAGCGGGGCCGCGAGGTTCAGGAGTTTTTGGAGGATGATCTGGGTCCGGACGGCCTTGCCCGGTCCGTTGTCATCGTCTCCACGGGAGACGAGCCCGCCCTGATGCGCCGTCAGGCGGCCTATGTCACCCTGGCGGTTGCGGAGTATTTCAGGAACGAGGGCAAGCAGGTGCTTTGCCTGATCGATTCGGTCACGCGCTTCGCCATGGCGCAGCGAGAAATAGGATTATCCGCCGGAGAACCGCCCACTTCGAAGGGCTATCCGCCCACCACGTTCGGGGAGCTCTCCCGCCTTTTGGAGCGCGCCGGTCCTGGCCGGCAGGGGCAAGGCTCCATTACGGGTTTGTTTTCCGTCCTTGTGGAAGGGGACGACCATAATGAGCCCGTGTCCGATGCGGTGCGCGGGATTGTGGACGGGCATATTGTCATGGAGCGGAGTATCGCCGACCGGGGCCGGTATCCGGCCATCAATGTGTTGAAATCCATCTCCCGGGCTATGCCGAGTGTTTTAAACGAAAAGCAAAACGCCATTATCCGGCGCGCGAAGCAGATCATCTCCACCTATGAGGACATGGCCGAGCTGATTCGCCTGGGCGCCTATCGAAAAGGAACGGACCCGGCGGTGGACGAGGCCATCAGGATTTATCCGCAGATCGAGACTTTCCTGACCCAGCACAAGGATGAATCCACCAGCATCGAGGAAGGGTTCCAGCAATTGGCCGGGATCGTTGGCATGGGGGGCTGAATTTGAGACAATTATTCACTGAAAATTAACGATTTTAAGCGAGGATGGTAGAAGGAGATATAGAAAAGGAACCATCCCTTGCTTATGGCGCAAAAGTTACAAAACCGGAATCAGTCCAGCAGCCATTCGATTGCGCTGGTAACGGCCGAAATGGGCGTGGCAGGCTCTCCGATATATCATTACATCGTATTCAGGGACCACACCGGCACGAACCGGATGGAAATGCACGGTCTTCCGGTCGCGCGCGGTCCGGGTTCCGGGGTGCGCGCCCTGCGCGGGGTGATGGCCCCGGCATCTTCCGCCGGATTGCCCTCCTCGCATTTTAAGACAATTTCGGATGCCATCCTTTTTAGGGGGCCCGTTCGGGAATATTTGCGCAAAATGGCCTGTGCCGTGGACGCCCTCAATTTCATCAACAACCAGAACCTCAATTACCGTTCCTTCGACGAAAGCGGGGACGGCCCCAACTCCATTGCCCATACGCTTGTGCAGGCCATGGAGCTCGAATTTCCCGTGGGCGCAGCCTATTTCTGGGCCCCGGGCCGTGAACGTATATTGTTGCCTCGTAACTGGAGATCTCCCTATGCCTGATTATGAACTTGAAATGTTTGCCCAGGTCATCAAAACCGGGATGGAAACTCTCAGCATGTCAGCCGTGGCGGCCGAAGCCCGTACGGCTCCCCTGCAGGTTAAGAAGAACTTCAACCCCATAGCCCCGAACCGCGGATATTCTCCCGTGATAGCCGATCCCATGGCCTTTGCGATGGCGGGACGCGAATCTGTCCGGCTGGGCGCTTAATTTACAAAGGAACGCTGCCCCTGTATCCTTGGAGGCATGGCTGTGGGCGTTTCCGAGAGTGAATTCAATATGTGGCGCGCGGTGTTTGCCGTGGTCCACGCCGATTCCACAATCACCAATGCAGAAATCCGGTTTATGGCGGAGGCTCTGGAAAGGCCCGGTTTGTCTCCTGCCCAGAAACATGTTCTGGAAGAAGATATTCGAACCCCCAAGGATTGCGTGGAAATGTTCAGGAGTATTGATGAGCCTGAACATCGCGCCGAATTTTTTCGCCTGGCCCGGAAATTTGTATGGGCAGATGGCGATTATGCCGCCGCCGAGCAGGCCATGATGCAGAAACTTTTCGGAGAGCAAGCCCGAACCGTTGATTTCGAGCGCCTGATCGGACGGACGGGCCTGGAACTGGAGGATTTTGATGAGCGGTAATCCAGCCTCTGGCGGCATCAGCGAAAGCCAGTTTTTCATGTGGCGCACTTTGTTCGCAGTTGTTCACGCGGATAATTTCGTTGCCAAGGAGGAAGTGCGTTATATGGCGGAGGCCCTGGAAGATTTACCCTTCACGGAAGCTCAGCGCGCTGTGCTTCACGACGACCTTCGCACCCCCAAAGATGCCGCCGCCATGTTTGCGGGTATTTCCGATCCCGCGGATCAGGCCCGGTTTTTTAAATTCGCCCGGGAGCTGGTCTGGGTTGATGGACAGTATGTTCAGCAGGAGAGGGATCTGATCACGCGTCTGGAGAAAGATCATCTGCAAAAAATAGATCTGACGGCCCTGGTGGGGAGTGTGGATTTAAGCCTTGAGGACGATTCTCCATCCCCCAAACCGGGAGTTCGCACGATCGTGTCCCGCTTCAGGGATATATTTTCCGAATAAAAACCGGAAAAATTTGCCGGGTTTAGGGCATGCCCTGACCTTAGATCGGCATGCGCATAATTTCCTGATAGGCGGAGATCATGCGATCCCGCAAGGCCGTGATCGTATCCACGGCCAGTTCCGCGCTCGTGATGGCCTGCACGACATCGGTCAGGCCCGCCTCGCCGGTGATCGCCTTGGCGGACATGGTTTCCCCAGCCTTCATCGTCTCGATGGCATCCTTGACGCCTTCATGGATGAAATCGGAAAATTTAATGCCTTCCGGAGCCGAGGCGATTTTCGCCGTACCCATGCTTCCGCCCTTGGCGTAGGCGCTCGCGGCAAGGCTCGGGTCCATGATGTTGCTTATGGGCATTTCTAAATTCTCCCTGCTTCCTATTCCGCGTCGAATCCGCAAGATTCACGTCTGTTTAGAATAACCATTATCCCCGCAGCATGTCGATGGTCCGCAGAACCATGCTCCGGGCCTGTTCGATCATTCCCAGATTGGCCTCGTAGGAACGCTGGGCTTCGCGCACATCCATAATCTCCACCAACGCGTTCACATTGGGCATTTTCACATATCCCTGTTCGTCAGCCGCCGGGTGATCCGGTAAGAATTTGAGTTCAAAGGGCGTTTTTGTGTCTTTCCCAATACTGTCCACTTCCACCATCTGCGCGCCCAACGCCTTATCCAGCCGGGCTTTGAAGGCGATGGTCTGGCGGCGGTAAGGCTCTGCGCCCGGCGTTTCGCCGGTGCTTTGTGCGTTGGCGACGTTCTCCGTGGAAATGCGCAGGCGCGTACCCTGGGCCTTCATGCCCGCCGCCGAGACTTTCATCGCGCTTAAAAGATCATCCGCCATGGTTGTTTCCTTTCCTTATTTCCTGTTTATCAGCGCGTTCCGAGCGCGGTCCGGATCATTCCCACATTCTTTTGATAGAGGTTGGTCATGAGATTATATTCTCCCAGCGTCTGTCCGGCCTTGAGCAGTTGCTCTTCAATAATCACCGCATTGCCTGCGGGCGCGACTTCATAGACCGCCTTTTGCTTGCGGTCCCGGGGCTTTTCGACATCGTTGGGTGCAGGCATATGCATGGCGTTCGTGCCCTCCATCGTGACTTGGGCGCTGTTTGTAAGATGCTTGAGGATCCCCTCAAATTTAACAGGCATCAGATCATGGGGCCGGTACCCGGGCGTGTCCGCGTTTGCAACGTTCTGGGAAATGATCCGCTGGCGCTGGGCCAGGAAATCCATCTTGGCGCCCAGGGCTTCGAACAGAGGTATGGAGTTTGTCGTCATGACGTCCACTTTTTGTTAATATAGTCTCTGAACAGCACTATGCAGGAGTCGTGCCAGATGCCCGGATTTTTTGAAAAGGACGACCCCAAGGCCCGGAATACCGGGAAAATTCCCCGGCGCATGACCGCCGTGGCGTTGCAGGAGAGCGCGAAAAAGGGCTACGCCCCCCGTGTGACGGCTGCCGGACGCGGAAGCATCGCGGAAAAAATTCTCGAAATTGCCTTCGCCCACGGCATCCGGGTCCGCGAGGACGCAGCGCTGGCGGAAATGCTCACGAAAGTCGAGATTGATAGCCCCATTCCTTCCGAGGCTTTCATGGCGGTGGCGGAAATTTTAGCCTATGTTTACCGGGCTAATGGCCGCCCCAATCCCTTTGATATGCTTATAAAGGACGATCAGGCCCTCTAAGGCTCAGGAGCCGGCTGGGTTAATCGCGTCCGGGAATTTTCCGAATTTTGAGGGTATGTACGCGCCGGGGATCGGCGTCCTGCACTTCAAAAACCAGGCCGGAGGGGTGCGTCAAAATCTCTCCGCGCGCGGGAACGCGTCCGGCCAGCATGCAGACAAGCCCTCCCAGGGTGTCGCTCTCCTCCCGTTCCTCCTCGCTTAGGATAAAACCAAACCGCTCCTCAAACTCTTCAATATCAACACGCGCATCCGCCACAATCACGCCGTCCGGCCTTTCGATTATTTGTGCTGGGGCCGCGCCGTCATGCTCGTCATCGATCTCGCCCACAATCGCCTCGATGACGTCCCCGATGGTGACCAGACCGTCGATCCCGCCATATTCATCCACCACCATCGCCATATGGCGTCGGCTTTGGCGCATTTCCATGATAAGATCCAAAACAGGCATAGCGGGGGATACGATCGGGATTTCCCGGATCATCCCTTTGACGTCCACCCGCTGTCCACGGGCCAGGGCGGCCAGAACGTCCTTGATGTGAATGGTACCCAAAACATGATCCAGCGTCTCTTCATAGACGGGCAGGCGGCTATATTGCTTCTCCGCCAGCAGGGCCAGCAATTCCTCCTGCGAGGCGCCCGCGTTCACCGCCACGATATCGGCGCGCGGGATCATCACGTCCACCACGGTGAAATTCCGCAGCTTCAGGATGTTTGATAGAAGAAGCCGCTCATGCCTTTCGGCGGGATCGGAGGCGGCTTCGTCCGGTGTTTCTTCTATGTAATCCTCAATCGCTTCGCGGAGCGAGGTTTCCGAGGAAGAGCGCAAAAATCCCATGAGCCATGATTTGGCGCCACTTTTTCGCGGCGGCTCGGCTGAAGGCGGCGTGGGGGAAGATTCTTCCGGTTCTGCGGGCATGGTCAACATCTTGATCGGGTTATTCTTGCATAAAATCATGGAATTCATAAGGGTTTTTTATGCCGAGTTTCGCCAGGATCTTAATTTCCAGGGATTCCATGGCCCCTGCATCCTCTTCCGTCTGGTGGTCGAACCCCAGAAGGTGAAGCGTTCCATGGACCGCCAGATGCAGGGCGTGATCGTGAAAGCTCTTTTCCTGTTCCCCCGCCTCGCGCGCGACGGTTTCATAGGCCAGGATCACATCGCCCAGACTTTCCCCGTCGTCCTGCGGAAAGGACAGCACGTTGGTGGGCTTGTCCTTATGGCGGTATTGCTTGTTAAGGCTCCGGACCAGCGCGTCATCGGCCAGCACGATGCTGATGCTGTCACTTTCCTTTTCGGAATCTTCCGGGAGATGGGCAAAAACGGCCTCCAGCGCCCGGCGGATACTCGCCTCTATATCAGGCCAGTGTTCGCAGAGGGGGGAGATATCAATATCCATGAAAGGCGCTATTTCTTTTGGTCGTACGCCTCGACGATCCGGCGCACGAGAGGATGGCGGATCACGTCCTTGTTCTCGAATGTGAGGAATTTTATCTCCTCCACCCCGGAGAGAATATCCAGGGCGTCCTGCAGGCCCGATTTCATATGGGCGGGCAGATCGGTCTGGGTGGGGTCGCCCGTCACCACAACGCGCGAGGACTCGCCCATCCGGGTGAGGAACATTTTCATCTGGGCGGGGGTGGCGTTTTGCGCCTCGTCCAGGATCACGAACGCATTGGTAAGCGTGCGCCCCCGCATGAAGGCCAGCGGCGCGATCTCGATATCGCCCACCTGAATCTTTTTCGTCATCACGTCCCAGGGCATCATGTCGTGCAGGGCGTCGTAAATGGGGCGCAGATACGGATCGACCTTCTCTTTCATGTCCCCCGGCAGAAATCCGAGATGTTCGCCGGCTTCCACGGCGGGCCGGGTAAAGATCAGGCGCTCAACCGCGCCCGACAGGTACAGGGACACGCCCGCCGCCACCGCCAGGTAGGTCTTGCCGGTTCCCGCGGGGCCAAGGCCGAACACCATGGGGTTATCCCGCATGGCCTGCATGTAGGCGGCCTGGTTGGGGGTGCGCGGGATGATGGTTTTTTTGCGGGTCTGGATGGAGATATCGGGTGTGCTCATGGTCTGATCCTCTAGGAAGCGCAGGGCGGCGTCAATATCGGCGGGTCCGGTATCCTGGCCTTTTTGTATGTTGGTCCACAGGGTGTTCAATACGGATTCAGCCTTGCGGACGGCTCCGTCCGGCCCGGAAAGCGTCAGCGTGTTTCCCCGGTCCGCGATTTCAACGCCCAGCGCCTTTTCCAGATGGTGCAGATGTCCATTGTGAGGGCCATACAGGGCGGGGAGAAGGCTGTTATCCTCAAATTCAAGAGATTTTTTCAAGATCAAGGCGCTCCCATCAGCATGTCCAGAATGGCCATGCGCACGGGAATGCCATTGGCGACCTGTTTCAAAATCAGGCTGCGGGCCGGGTCGTCGGCCACATCATCCGCGATCTCCACGCCCCGGTTCATCGGTCCGGGATGCATGACCAGCGCGTCCGGCTTCGCCCGTTTCAGGCGCGCCTGGGTCAGGCCGTATTCCCGGAAATAGGTCGCCGTGTCGGGGATCAGGCTCATCTCCATCCGCTCCTTCTGCAGGCGCAGCATCATAATAACATCGCAGCCCTTTAACCCTTCGTCCATTGAGGTGAAGCGCTCCACGCCCTCCACGGGGAATTTCTGGGGCATCAGGAATTCAGGGGCGATCATATGCACCTGCGCGCCCATTTTGGTCAGAAGGATCGCGTTCGAGCTCGCCACGCGGGAATGGGCGATGTCCCCGCAGATGGCCACGCGCAGGCCCGCGAGTTTCTTGCCCGCCTGGATCATGGTGAAAGCGTCCAGAACCGCCTGCGAGGGATGCTCGCGCCAGCTGTCCCCGCCATTGATCACGGGGCATTTCACGCGGCCCGCGATAAATCCGGGCGCGCCGTATTCGCTGTGGCGGACCACGATGGCGTCGGGCCTCATGGCGGCCAGCGTGTCGATCGTGTCCAGAAAGCTCTCATCCTTGTGGACGGAGCTGATCTCCGGGTGCCAGGTCACCACGTGCGCGCCCAGACGCCGGGCGGCAATGTCGAAAGAGGTCAGGGTGCGGGTGGAGTTTTCGTAGAAGAGCAGCAGGACGATTTTGTCCTTGAGACGGTTCCGATCCCAGCGGTTTTCCTCGAGTCCTTGCGCGTAATGAGCGCTTTTGTCCAAAAGAGCGGCGATTTCCGGCGTGTCTAGATCGTCGATCCCGAGCAGATGTTTCATGACGCCAGTTTGAAACGGAAAGGGGGGCGGTTTCAAGGGGGCTTGCACGGTATTTCCAAAATACTTTGAAGGGCATCCGCCCTGGCATAAATATCAATCCTCTCGACTTGTTTTCCCCGTACGACTAAAAGGAAGATATGAACGAAAAGCGTATCCACAAACCCCGTCCGGTCAGCGGCTTTCCCGAATGGCTTCCCGAAGTCCGCATGGTGGAGCTTGCATGGTTCGACCATATCCGGCGCATTTTTGAATCCTACGGGTTTTGCAACATCGAGACGCCCTCCGTGGAGGAGCTCGACGTTCTTCACGCCAAGGGCGAGGACGTGGACAAGGAAATTTACGTCATTGAGCGCCTGCACAAAGAGGACGGTGACAAGGAAGCGCGCCTGGCGCTGCATTTCGATCAGACCGTGCCGCTGGCGCGCTATACCGCGCAGCATTTCAACGAGCTGACCTTCCCCTTCAAGCGCTACCAGATGCAGCGCGTCTGGCGCGGCGAACGCCCGCAGGCCGGGCGTTTCCGGGAATTTTATCAATGCGATATCGATGTGATCGCGGTGGATAATCTGCCCCTGCATTTTGATGCCGAAATGCCCGCCATCATGTGGGAAGTGCTCTCGTCTCTGCCGGGGATGGGGGGAGAGAAAATCCAGATCCGGATCAGCAACCGGAAGATTTTGATGGGATTTTTGGAAGGTTTAGCTATACCGCGACCGGATGGTACGACGATACCACTAAGTGCTGATCTAAAAGCAGAGATAGTACGAGACATTGATAAGCTTGAAAAACTCGGAAAGAAAACAGTTTTACAACGGATTGATGGAACAGGTTCACGGGCTGGCATAGGTTTCGGGTTAGATGGGATTATTCTACCTTTTATAGAACTATGCGAAACCGCATACAGAAGCGCTGATGAGTTGGAAATTGCTTTAACTAACTCCAGAGACATCAATACAGGCAATTCGACTTTAAAAGAAGGAATAGAAGAGCTGTCCTTCGTGATGGACCAGTTAAAGCACCTGCCTGGTGGCGCGGTCGTGGCCGACCTCTCCATCGTGCGCGGACTCGATTACTATACCGGCACGGTCTACGAAACGGTCTTCACCGGGGATCCCGGCTACGGCTCGATTTGTTCCGGCGGGCGGTACGACGATCTGGCGGGTAGCTATATCAACAAGCATCTGCCCGGCGTCGGGATTTCCATCGGGTTCTCGCGCCTGTTCGACCGGCTGCGTCAGCAAGGAAAATTGCCGGTCGGCGCAAAATCCCCAGCCGATATCCTGATGGTTCTGCCCGCGGACGACCGGCGGGCCGAAGCGTCTGAAACGGCCAGAATTCTGCGGGAGAGGGGTTTCAATGTGGAGCTGTATCACAGCGCAGCAAAAATTAAAAAACAGATGGAATATGCCGGCAAAAAAAGCATTCCCTACGTCTGGTTCCCCCCTTTCGAGGACGGCCAGCCGCATGAGGTCAAAAACATGCAAACGGGCGAACAGCAAAAAGCCGACGCGCAGACATGGAGAAGATCATGAGCATACATCCCGTCATCCCGAGCGCAGCGAAGGACCTAAAAAAGCTTAACCACAGAGGACACAGAGTTAAAAAGAGGTCACGGAGATTTATTATACTCTGTGCACTCTCCTTTTCCTCTGTGCGCTCTGTGGTAAAAACTGGATCCTTCGCTGCGCTCAGGATGACGGCGATTTTATGTATGTTCGTTTCCCCCGCCCTCGCCGCTGAACCCGTCACCTATTCCCCTGATTTTTGTGAGTTCACGGTCACCTTCCCGACAGAACCTTACAAGACACAGCGCTGCGACGAGGCCCAGCCCGACAAATGCTATGAACAGATCAGCTACACACAGGTCTACGATCTGGACGCCACGGTGAATTTCCGGGTGATCTGCAATCCCGTCGGCAAGGACATCAAGGATTCCTACAGCGGGGCCGTGATGGAGGCCACGCTCAAGGCCATGACCAAGGACGAGGTCGTGCAGACTTTTGAAACCTCTTTCCGCGAGGAAAAAGACTATAAACAGGCTGGCCTGGTAGGCGAGGGGCAAATGGGCCGCACACCCACGGTTTATATCGCCCAGCTCTGGATCGGCGATCATTCGGCCTTTTCCGTGGAAGCCGAGCTCATCGGGGAGGCCCACGAGCAGGCCGACAAGCTCTATAGCGACGTGCTCAAGAGCATCGGTTACAAGGGCGAGGACGGAAAAATCGCCCCGCCCGTCGCCAATCCGCCGGAATCCGGCGAAAAAGAAGGGAAAAGCCGATAGGCGCGCGCCGGATTTCTTTTTTATTGCGGCAGGGCCTGAAAATTGCTAATCGTTTGTACCACTTTATTCCCCGGTAGCTCAGCGGTAGAGCAGGTGACTGTTAATCACTTGGTCGGCGGTTCGATCCCGTCCCGGGGAGCCATTTTTCAATTCCGGCCTCAGTGGGTTGCCGTTTTCCAAGTCTGGGCTATGGTTTTCTTGCCATCCCTAGCTCATCTTGCCTTTGTAACCTTTGCCATTTATGAACAGATTAAACAAAATTTTTATGCAGAACCATCGGGAAAAGATAAACAAATCAAACGACTAATATGATCCGCTTTTTGTGTCGCAACATCATCGTATATTTTTGCAGCCGATTTGTAGGCTATTGCAAAGTCTTGCCCTAATTGTTCTGGCATAAGGGTAT
Organism: Alphaproteobacteria bacterium; assembly: GCA_021741325.1. GTDB lineage: Bacteria > Pseudomonadota > Alphaproteobacteria > Micavibrionales > Micavibrionaceae > JAIOYC01. Next base: position 15,239 of record JAIOYC010000005.1, on the reverse strand, counting down.
AACGGTGCCCTTGTTCCATCTCGACATCTATACGATCCCGATGCCAGGTTATAACACCCAAATTACCACGCCTATCTCCAACAAGCGTTTGCGGGTAAATCAAGCAAGAGCCATCATTTGCAAGCATTCTCCCCATAAAAGTTCGGCGGAATCCAGATTTGTGCGAGTGACCGTAAATAATGCCATCATGGGGTAAGTTTTCTAACTCTTGAATAACGTAGCGTCGAATATTCGTATACCAGTCAACAATAGCTTTCACTCCTTGCCCTATTTTAGCTTTACAAGAAAAATGGTTTCGCAAAGAAAGAGAAAGGGAAGGAATTCCTGCCGTTTTTTTGTTGAAATGAGGCGTAAGTTTTTGCGCTATATTTTTAATTTTTTTATGAACTGCACCTACGCTTTTTCCCAAATTGTGAATATGTTGGGGGGCGCTGCCATCATACTGGTCTCCGTGAAGGATAAGAAAGCGCCTACCTTTTGGATCAGCATATTCCGCTTTCTCCTCAATTCGTATGTTGCAAAGAAATTTCCCAGTCAGTTTTCGGTGCGACAATTTCTGCCTGTTTTGTAAAATATTATGTCCCCGAAAAGCGGCGTCATGGTTTCCCGGCATATAAGTGACATCTGTATTTTGTCCTGCTTTACGAATAAAGTGGGCTAAGACGTTTTTCTCCATTTCTGAAAGGGCCGATTGTTTCTTATGCTGTAAAGCCCAGCCATCAATGATGTCTCCAGCTAGAAATAATCTATCGCAAGTCGTACGCTCCAGAACAAGGGAGGTATCTTCTACATTTCCCTGGTTTGTTCCTAGGTGAATATCAGAAATTACCATCATTGGAAAATGCAGAACAGGAAACCCATCGGGCCCTGTATGCATCTGCAGATCAAGTTTTAAAGACATATTATATACGTACTATTTAATATTATGTATTGTCAAGGCTGGTTCGAAGATTAATTGCTTTTTTATATAAAAATTTGTTGTTTTTAAGTGCTATTGAAACTATTGTATTAATATGAAAATTGACACCCCTCTCCGCATATTACTTGTATACGAAACCACCGAGTTTGGCTCTTCCACTATGAATGCCTTGGAAAAACTGCATCTCTCCCCCCCCATAGCTTTAGCAGAACGCTATATACTCTTTAATTGGTTAGCGGGCGGAAGATGCTCAAAAAAAAATGAAGCCATACGTACAGCTAAGGCGCTGCATGATTTGGGGCATATACCCACACTTATAAATGTAAAAGATTTATCCCTGAGCAATAATCAAGAAGCCGCTCTTCTTTGTAATGGAAAACCCTTCAATCTTACAGAATATGACGGGGCATGGCTGAGACTGTCTGGCCGCAACGACCGTAGTGACTTGGTTACTAAAGTGCGGGGTGCTCAATATTTCAAAATTATTTCTTGCATTGAAAGAGAGCTACCTGTTGTAACCCCTTTCAACAAACTCTTGCTATTTGACAGCAAAATTCAAACCCAGGTTTTTCTTGAAGAGAATGATATCCCTAGCCCACCCTCTCTTATTTTACGATCCGCAGAGAAAAAAGATACTGGTATGGATAGAAAGATAGATAGTTTCATTAAGTCTTCTGAACGGGGCTCCAAGTTTGTTTTAAAAAAAGATTATGGGGCAATGGGGCACAACGCACCGTACAAGAAGAAACCTACGCCATGGGATACGTTGCAGAGCAATTTCAGAGGACTTTTCATTCATGATAATCCCGATTTATTGAAGGAAAAGATTGATGAATGGCTAAATTTAGAAATGAATCAGGGCGTGGTTTTGCAAAATTTTATCGAAAAAGGGTATCGAAGGGAGCGGCGAGTAGAGGTTTTTACTACACCTTCAGGACCTAAGGTTCTGCATGTATGTGAAAGAAACGGCAAACATAACATTCCTCTTAATGCGGTGAATGGTATAGATTTACCGGCAGTTTTCAAGGCGGCACAATCGGCCGGTGCTGGGCGATGGGGAATATCTGAGCCTATTAAAAAGAACCGCAATCAGGTTTTCATTGATTCTGCTCAAAACATTACAGCCTTTGAGGGGGTTACAGGCCTTGATGTAGAAGACATGCTGAATAATGGAAACCTGATTGCGGTTTGATAAACGTTAGGCAGGAAATTATGTAAATTTATCAGTAGATAACAGCAGAAATATTATTGTCAAATGTGTATCGATGATTCACGCACTGTTTTAGTCGAAGTCAAAATTATTTTTTAGATACTCAACATCTGAGTTTAATGATGTTGATTGGCGATAAGCAACTTTATCGCCTTTTTTGCTGTTAAAGGAATGCGTTGTTCCATTTTTTATTTCCGTAAAATGATATCTGGGGTTAAAATTTGTGGGCAATCTTTCTAAAAAAACCTCATCCTCATTATTATAATAATAGTTTCTACTGTCAGAAGCTCCTTTTCTGCCAACGTTCTTAAAAGTTGAATCAACTACATTTTCCTCAATCTCACCCATAACTTCAGTGTGGGTTGATTTTGATTTTAGTAAGTCAAGTAATTCTCCAAACATAACACACGCACTCCTTTTATTCATAAATAATGCATAATTTTAATTTATATTGGGATCTTTGCATATGCAACAAAAAAAGAATTTATATTTGCTTGGATATTATCTGATAAAAAAGCACCACGTTGTGATACTAATCAGTTCGTAATATATCAATTACGAGGAGCCATTTTCAAAGCCAGTTTCCTCATTTTGTTCTTTTCTGCATGATTTTACTTTTTTGCGCCGCGCAGGGAAAAGTAAAATTTTTTCACCTTACCGGGAACTTTTTGTTCATCCAGGTGTTTATAGCGGGAATACTTCATTTTAATTTAAAGGAATTTTCCATGAACTTCAGAGCCGCCCTTATAGCCACCACAGCCCTGGTCCTGATCGCAGGCGTTGCACAAGCCGCCGAGCAAACCATTGTCACGACCGCGCAAAATCTCGACGGCAGCACGACAAAAACCGTAACGACCACCCGTTATTATTATCCGGATAATGACCTGAACAATAACGGCATTATCGATTCCACGGAATTTCCGGTCTACGCCTATAACCGCTGGGATAGAAACGGCGACGGATTCGTGACCGACGATGAATGGGAAGTGGGCGCGGTGCGCTGGTACGGGCCTGCGAACAACGAATACAAGACCTATACCTACTGGGACAAGGACGGTAACGGCCGTATCGATCCCTCCGAATTCGGCACCCAGCTGACCACGACGAATCTCTATAGCATCTGGGACACGAACGCCGATAACACGATCCAGGGCGATGAATATGCGGTTGCGACTTTCCGGCTTTACGACATCAACAATGATGGGCAGATGAGCCTGGAAGAATGGAAAAACGCCCAATAAAGCCCATGGGTTTTATGCGCACAGCCGTCTGTTTTAAAAAAATCTTGTAGAATCCCCCCGAAGCCGCCCGGTTCATGCCGGGCGGTTTTATTTGCACCCTATACATCAGATCTTGATAGTGTTGGGTCCGCACTATATGAATCAGCATAATTCCCGTATTTCCGGCTGCGGCCCCTTGAAGGAGAGTCCGATTTTGAAAACATTCAAAAAACTGAAGATCTGCGCCGTGTTCCTCATCGCTTTTGCCCTCTGGGGCGCCCCCGCCCGGGCGGCGATGAAAGAGGTAAAGGACGCCGGGGCCGAAGCCGCGCATGTGGAGTCATACCTGAACGGCCTGAAAACGGCGCAGGCCCGCTTTGTCCAGACCACGCATGACGGCACCCAGCTTGTCGGCACGTTTTATCTTGACCGTCCCGGAAAGCTTCGCTTTCAATACGATCTGCCCATCGAGGATTTTGTGGTCGCGGACGGTGTGTTCATTTATTTTTACGATGCCGAGCTGAAAGAGCAGACCAACGCCCCCATCGGGCAAACCCTGGCCGATTTTTTGCTGCGCAAAGATATAAAACTCAGCGGAGATGTGGCCGTCCAAAGCATCCGGCGGGGCGGCGGCTATCTGCAGGTTGAGATGGTCCAAAGCGCCGATCCCGAGGCGGGCTCGCTCATGCTGGCTTTCACGGAAGAGCCCTTCGCCTTGAAAAAATGGCGCGTGGTCGATGGTCAGGGCCTGATCACCGAGGTCGAGCTTTTTTACCTGAAGACCGGCATCGCCCATCCGGCGGGCCTGTTTGTTTACAAGGATCCGGCGGGGACCAGGGCCCTCAATGAGTAAGGCAACCCGGATATCCCTATGATTGACGGCCCCCTGGAACATCTGATCAAAATGCTGGCCAGCTTGCCCGGCCTTGGCAACCGCTCGGCGCGCCGTATTGCCCTGCATCTGCTGAGCCGACGGGACAGCGCGATGCGCCCCCTCGCCACGATGCTTGAGCGGGCCGCGCGGGAGATCAAAAACTGCACCGTCTGCGGCAATCTGGACATGCATGATCCCTGCCGCATTTGCCGGGACGAGCGGCGCGATACCAAAATTCTGTGCGTCGTGGCGGATGTCAGCGACGTCTGGGCGATCGAGCGCACGGGGGCATTCCGCGGGCGTTATCATGTGCTGGGGGGGCTGCTCTCGGCGCTGGACGGGATCGGGCCGGAGGATCTGCGTATCCGCGGGCTGGAAGAGCGTGTGCAGGCCGAAAATCCCGCCGAAGTTATCCTGGCCTTGAGCGCGACGGTGGACGGCCAGTCCACGGCGCATTTCATCGCGGACAGAATGGCGGGATACGGAACGAATATCACGCGCCTTGCCCACGGCGTTCCGGTGGGCGGAGAACTGGACTATCTGGATGAAGGCACCATCACCACCGCCCTCAAATCCCGCAGCGCTGCGTGAGGGGGGGTTTAAAATTAGAGTGAAATGGTGCCCCATACGGACTCAATCATATAAAAAATTTCTTCTCATCACCCATTGAATGTTTCACAAAATCATCACTATGAGAGATCTAATTTTCTCCGCCTCAACGGTATAAACGATCATTCTCCGCGCCTTTGCTTATGCTCCTACAAAATGCCGCTTTGCGCGCCGAAAACCTTTCCTTTCAGCCTCTTCTACAGTCTCACAATAAAATTCTCCCCTATTCTGGATTTTTACCCGATCATATTGCTGATCAAAAGGTAGATGATAAATTTTATTATCTTGATTCACGTTACATTTAATCATTGCGTACCGCTTTTCTAATGGAACCTGTTTAATGATTACGCCTAGCCTTTCTGCCGCAACTTTTGCCACATCTGACAAATTAGAGGTGGTTGTAAATACGGGAGTTACTAATCCTGCAGGCAAATTATTTTCCATCTCGTAACAGAGAGTTGTCCCAAAAAGTTGAAAAATATGTTTTTCATGAATAGTTTTTTGGGCAGACCAACATTTCGCTTGAACAATGTGGGTTTTTCCATCTTTTGTACAAATTAAGTCCCTCCCCATATCTTCATATCCCTTTACTGCCCCAATATAGCTAACCGACCATTTGTCAGCTTCATACTTGTAACCAAGAAAACGTTCGTAAAACCTTCCAATTTCCCAATTTTTCTTATGCTTATCTATATATCGATCTAACGCTAGCTGATTACGATCTTTTGTAGAAAGTTTTGCAAATTCTTCTTTTGATAGGAATAATATTGTACGATCAATTTCATCGACAATGTCATTAACATCCTGCGCATTGAAATCTATGTCTTCATTTAAAATTTCATCTTCAAACTCCTCAAGGAACGGAAAATATTCTTTGTAACTTTCTAACTGGAACTGAAGATACTTTAAGCGCTTCATGGCTTCGCGCTTTTCAGCCTTAACTTCCTTGACTATCTCAGCAGCACTATGTGCGGGATGTTTCTTTTTGTGTAAATAATTTGATAATTGATCGTCGAGAGCCTTATCGGCTTCGGCAATATAGTTCGCAAGCCATCCGCGGCCCTGAAGAAAACTTGAGCTAAATTGATGTTTTAATTCTTTGATATAGTTTTCACGAACACTTAACTCTCTATTCTTTTCGGCAATCTCTTTCAATGCTGCCACGCGAGTTTTTTCAATTTCTGATTCTAATTCTCTTTTGCGACGATCAAATAAATGCTGCGCCTTTTTTTCGATAGAGCTTTGATAAGCAGAAAAGAGTTTTGCTATTGCCCAAAATCCACCGGCAATAACTATAAGAATAAAAAACCCTTCCATGATATCTACTCCGATTATTTTTTGGTAATGATGATATTCTCGTATTTTCTAATTTTAAAAATCTCTAAATAAAAAATCTCTAATACCATGGCGTCATAATTATAAAAAATCCAGTATTCTCCAATTCTCCGTAAAGATAAGACTTCTCGATTGAGCCTTATCAATCACTTGAACGTCATTTAGAACAGACTTTTCCCCCAACGCGCCCTGTCGGAATGGATTTGAGGCCTTCTTAAATTCAAATGGATTTTGATCGTTAAAAAACGTCTTCGTTTCGCGTCGCTCAACGACGCCGGGCAGGCTCCGCCCTATCGCCTGGCTTGCCACCCGAAGCCCGTAAGGGCGAAGGGTGGTGCTGCTGGGGAGGATTGAACTCCCGACCTCTCCCTTCCTACCCCTGCCGCTTTCGCGGCCATCCCCGAGAGGATGTTTGTGGTCTGGACCATCCCTTAACCCTATCGCGCGAACGCGACGTAGGTTCCGCCCGTCTGGTCTCTACACCTTCCCGTTCCCCCTGGTTTTCAGGGGCGGGCTTGGCTCGGGGTTGCCAGGTAAAAGGTTTCCCCGAATTTGAGCGGTTGTCACCGGTGCGTTTCCGCACCGGGAGGCAATGGAAGTCTACCAAGGGAGTGCTCTACCACTGAGCTACAGCAGCTTCGTAAACGATGGCCGGAAACTACAATAAAAATATCCCTTTGTCACGCGGGTTTTACAGAGGCTTTTTCCGGCCTCTTTTCCTCTTCCTCCTGATTCGCTACAGTGAATCCGCCATGGCGTTCAGTGTAAAAATTCCGGCGGGTTTTTGGGGCCTTTTCGCGGTGCTGCTGCTGGCGGGGTGCGGCGGGCTGACGGTTGAAAAGGCCCCCCTGCAGGAACCCCCGCCCGTGCCGCAGGACGCCCGGCCCAGCCCGATCGGCTTCAACAAGATTTATTTCGCGGTTCCCACCGGCACGCCGACCCTCTCCAGCAGCCCCAAGGGGTTTTTGGGCCTTCTGAACTGCGGCTGGCCCTATGGCATGGTGCAAAACGGGATAAGGGGCCGGAGCTTCCCCAGCGACCAGTGGCGGGAGATCTTCCTCGAGACCATGGAGGGGCTGGGCTATGACGTGGCGGGCAATCCGGGCCTTCTGTACGATGAGGAAGAAGACGAGCAACGCACCATATACAGCGTGGGGGGCCGCATCACGGATGTGAAGATCGACACCTGCCAGCGCGCCAATATCTGGGGGATCGAGGAAGGCCGCACCGGCGAGGGCGGCGTGACCGTCGAATGGACGGTCTTTGATCTCCTGCACCGGAAAACGGTCCTGCGCACGACCACAAAAGGCTACGGCACCCTGAAACATCCCAATTACGAAGGCGTACAGCTTCTTTTTGAAGATGCGCTGGCCTCTTCGATCCACAATCTGGGCGCGGACAGGGAATTCCGCGACCTCGTTTTCTTCAGTCTGATGCCCAAACATCTCCCCGAAACCGCGTCCGATGCGTATGAAAATCTTGTGGAAACCGGCGATCCGCAGGACCAAATTCTCCTGTCTCCCTCCCCTCTGGCGACCGTGCCCGCCAGAGACCGGATGGCCGAGATCACAAAAACCGTCGTGCTTATTCAGACCACGGGCCACGGCAGCGGCTTTTTTATCACGGACCAGGGCCATATTCTTACGAACGCTCATGTCGTGGGCAATGCGGACCGTGTACGCGTCGTAACATCCACTAAAAAAGACAAGCTGATCGCCCGGGTTCTGCGCGTGGACAAAAAACGGGACGTCGCCCTCCTGAAACTGGACGATATGCCCGGGGATTTACATCCCCAGATCTTGCCCATCCGGGCGGACAAGCCTGATGTGGGGCAGGAGGTGTACGCCGTGGGCGCGCCCGCCCGTACGCGTCTTCAGGATACGGTGACAAAGGGAATCGTCAGCGCTCATCGCTACGATCCCCGGAAGAAACAATGGGAAATTCAGGCCGATGTCTTCGTCTATGCGGGCAATTCCGGCGGGCCGCTGATCGACGAATTCGGAAACGTCGTGGGCTTGACGGTTTCAGGATGGAAGGACCAGGAACAGGCCCTTTCGGGTCTGAACAATTTCATCCCCATCAAAGACGCCCTGGAGGCGCTCGATATCGAATTTGAAAGCGGCGCGCCCATTCCCCTTAAGTGACAATCAAGCTTCCGTTATCGAGCATGTCCTGGGCGGTGGTGGCGCCGACGCCGCTCGTGGAATAGAAATCCAGGACGATTTGCATTTGATAGGCTCGAAAAGCTCACCGCAGTTTTCGGCACAAAATTCTTTAAACGAGCATACGCCCTAAATTTTCTCAACCTGCCCGTATTCCAACTCGACCGGCGTGGCCCGTCCAAAAATGGAGACGGAAACCTTGAGTTTTCCCTTCTCTTCGTCGATTTCCTCGACAATACCGTTAAAGGACGCGAAGGGCCCATCGGCGACCTTAACTTCTTCGCCGATATCGTACAGAATGCTGGGGCGAGGGGACTCAATGCCTTCCTGGACCTGCTGGAGAATGCGCTGCGCTTCGGATTCGCTGATGGGAACCGGCTTGTTGCCGCCTGCGCCCAGAAATCCGCTGACTTTGGGCGTGTCCTTGATCAGGTGCCATACATCGTCATCCAGATCGAGCTTGGCCAGAACATAGCCCGGGAAAAACTTGCGTTCCGCATTCACGCGCTGACCGCGCTTGACCTGCACGACTTCTTCCGTGGGGACAAGGATCTCCTCCACCTGGTCCTCAAGGCCGAGCTTGCGGGCCTTGTCCTTGATGGCTTCGGCCACCTTGCTCTCGAACCCGGAATACACATGCAAAACATACCAACGTGCGGCCATAATCTTCTCCTCAATAACCTATAATCCAAAACCCATAACAAATCGTACGGCCAGAGCAATAATCTGATCTGCCAGATATAGAAACGTCGAGGCCATGATGACCATCACAAACACGGACACCGTGCTGATAATGGTCTCCTTGCGCGAAGGCCATGTGACCCTTTTCATCTCCATCCGCACCTGGCGGATATATTCTATCAAGCCTGTTCCAGCCATGCGCTGTTATCCTTTTTGCTTTCTCCGGGTCAGAGGTTCGCAGCCGCTCTCGGCTTTTTTTGCGAACCAGACTGTCAGGGAACGAAGAATATTTACATCAAAAAAATACCAAAGACCAGAGGAAAAACGTTTTTTAACTCTTCATTCCGCTCAAGGCCCTTATTTTTTATGAGCGCCCGCCATGGCCAAAAACCGCTCCCGCGCATCGGGGTCGGTCTTGAAAATTCCCGAAAACATCGTTGTAACGGTGCGCGAACCGGGCTTGTTCACGCCCCGGATGGACATGCATTGATGGTCGGCCTCGATCATCACGGCAGCGCCCTTGGGCTGAAGGGCCTCGTCGATAACGTTCACGATCTGGCTCGTCATGTTTTCCTGGGACACAAGCCGGCGCGCATAAATATCCACCACGCGGGCCAGCTTGCTGATTCCCACCACCCGGTCGGCCGGCCAGTAGGCCACATGCGCCTTACCAATGATCGGGACCATGTGGTGTTCGCAATGGGATACAAAATCAATGTCCTTGACGAGCACGATGTCGTCAAAGCCCTTGATATCCTCAAATGTACGGGAGAGGTCCGCGGCCGGGTCCAGCGCATAGCCCGCGAAGAATTCATCATAGGCGCGCACGACGCGCGCGGGCGTTTCGCGCAATCCCTCGCGTTGGGGGTCTTCTCCGATCCAGCGAAGCAATGTCGCCACCGCCTCTTCGGCATCCTTCCGGCTGGGGCGGTTTTCCTGAAAAACCTTGTGTCTGATGATCTCGGAGTTCATAATTCACCCTCTCTTGCTCGATTTAACGGTTGGTTTAGCATAGAATTTCCCGTATTTTCCAGTGAAATGATGAAAACCCTGTATCTCCATGACAGCCTGACCCGGACGAAAGGGGCGTTCACCCCCCTGGACCCAAAGCACGTACGCTTGTACGCGTGCGGCCCGACCGTCTATAGTTACGCGCATATCGGGAATGCGCGCATGGCCGTGACCTTTGATTTGCTGGCCGGGATATTGCGCACCCTGTATCCCAAGGTCACGTACGTGTCCAATATTACGGACGTGGACGACAAGATTATCACCGCTTCTCTGCAAACGGGGGAATCCTGCGCGGCCATCACCGATAAATATGCCGCGATCTATAACCATGACATGGCCAGGCTAGGGCTTCTCCCGCCCGATATTCAGCCCCGTGCCACCGGGCATATTCCTCAGATGATTGCCCTGATTCAAACGCTGATCGAAAAGGAACATGCCTATGAGGCGCAGGGGCATGTGTTGTTTAATGTTCCCTCTTTTCCCGCCTATGGTGCGCTCTCGGGACGCAACCGGGACGACCAGATCGCCGGCGCGCGGGTGGAGGTCGCCCCCTATAAAAAAGACCCGGCCGATTTTGTTCTCTGGAAGCCCAGCGCGCCCGATCAGCCCGGATGGGATTCGCCCTGGGGCTTTGGCCGCCCCGGCTGGCATATCGAATGCTCCGCCATGGCGCAGGAACATCTGGGGCTGCCCTTTGACATTCATGGCGGGGGGGCTGATTTGAAATTCCCCCACCATGAAAATGAAATTGCGCAAAGCTGCTGTGCACGGGGGGCTGAAAACGATCCGTCGGCCTTTTCTAAAATATGGGTGCATAACGGATTCGTGACGGTGGAGGGCGAGAAAATGTCCAAATCGCTCGGGAATGTGGCGCTCGTTCATGATTTATTGAAAGAATGGCCGGGCGAGGTTCTGCGCCTGGCCTTGCTGTCGGCTCATTACCGGCAGCCGCTTGACTGGTCGGACAATCTGCTCCGCCAGATCAAAAGCTTTCTGGATGGCCTGTACCGCACGCTTTACGAGATGCGGAATATAGAACCTGACTATGCCTCCGCCCCGACTGCGGAGATTGATGCGGTCTTGGAGGCCCTCTATGACGATCTCAATACACCCAAAGCCATCGCGGCTTTGAGCCACATCAACAAGGCGGCTTCGCTGGATAAATCGGCACACCAAAAAGGAATCTTGCTGCGCGCGGGAAGTCTGCTCGGTATATTGAAGGCCGATCCGGTGGAATGGCTGGGATATGGGGTTTCAGGCGCGGATATCGATTCCAGCAAGATTGAGCGGCTTATACAGGAACGCAAAACCGCCCGCGCGGAGAAAAATTACAGGCGCGCGGATGAAATTCGTGATGAACTCGATGCCATGGGCCTGATCATTGAAGACACTCCGGGCGGCGCGAAATGGCGCAGGCGGGAATAGCTCTTTTACCTCCTGATAACGCGGTTCGATTCTCAGGGGAGGATTCTTCAAAAAACCCCGGGCTAAAATTATGAAAAATAATTGGGCAAAACTAAAGAGGGGGCTTCGAATCTCCTTGAAAAATACGGCGCTTTCTGATTTATGTAGCGCGTTGAAACGGAGCGCGCACCCCTGGAGGCCGCTCGTAATTTAAAGAAGGAACCATGTCATGTACAAGAATTACGCTTTTTCAGCGACGAAAAGGCAGCGCGCCGGTAAGGGGGTCGCACGGGCTTTGCGTCGCGAAGGGAATATCCCTGCTGTTATTTACGGCGACAGCCGCGAGCCTATTGGCATCTCCCTGTCTTCGAACGCCATCAATGTGGAATATCTGAAGGGCCATATGTTCACGTCCCTCTGCGACCTGAATCTGGAGGGCGAAAAGCACCTGGTTCTGGCGCGCGATATTCAGCTTCATCCGGTTACGGACGTCGTCATCCACGCGGACTTTTTGCGCGTGACGCCCAAAACCAGCATCGCGGTGGAAGTGCCCGTTCACTTCGTCAATCAGGAAAAATCTTCCGGTCTGCGCGAAGGCGGTGTTTTGAACATCGTTCTTCACGAGATCCAGCTGATGTGCTCCGCGATGAACATTCCCGAAGCGATCGACGTGGATCTGGAAGGGAAAAAGATTGGCGACACCATCCATCTCAGCGACACGACCCTGCCCAAGGGCGTTAAGTCCATCGTGACGGATCGCGATATTGTGATCGCAACAATCGCTGCGTCGAAGAAGGTTGATGAAGCCGAAGCGGCGGAAGCCGCCGCTGCCGCCGCTGCCTCTGCCGCGTCCACGGCCGAAGCGGGAGCTTCCGCTGCCGCAAAGAAGGGCTCGTAAGACCGGGATGGCTGGCGGATGGTCGGGATTTTGAAAAAAATGCTGGTCCGTCCCGCGCGCTCCTCTTCTGATACCCCTATATTTCTGTTCGTCGGCCTGGGAAACCCGGGCGACGAATATCTTTCCCACCGACACAATATCGGCTTCATGGCCGTGGATCGGATTGCCGGCCGGCACCGTTTTCCTCCTTTCCGTTCAAAATTCCAGGGAGACTTCTCCGAGGGCATGATCGACGGGCATAAGGTTTGCCTGCTGAAGCCCCGAACCTTCATGAACAATTCGGGTTCGAGCGCGGCGGCGGCTGCGAAGTTCTACAAAATCCCCCCGGAGCGTTTCTATATCTTCCACGATGAATTGGATCTGGAGCCGGGAAAGCTGCGCGTAAAATACGGCGGTGGACTGGCGGGCCACAACGGCCTGCGCTCCCTGAAGGCTCATCTGGGAACGCCGGATTTCTGGCGCGTGCGTCTGGGGATAGGGCATCCCGGCGACAAGAACAAAGTCTCTTCTTATGTTCTGAGTAATTTTTCAAAGGCAGAGGAGGCCTGGCTGGCCCCGTTCCTGGACAGCATAGCCGGCCACTGCCCGGATCTTCTCGCCGGGCGGGAAAACGACTTCATGACAAAGATCGCGGAGGAGACGCGTTCAGCTTAGAATGCCATTTCTCTAAGGCTTCTCCAGCTCCACGGGCGGAGCGTAAACAGGCGCGCGCGGCTCCTGAATGTCCCACGCAACGGGTTCCTCCGAAGGCGGGGTTTTGCAAAGGGGCGCGTGTGTCAGAAGCTCCGGCCATTTTTCCACCCAGCCCTCCTCATGGGCCGCTTCCTGGATCATCTCATATTGTGCGCAGGATGTTGGGCCCAAGGCCTGCAGGTAGCTGTGCAGGATCACAGGGGGCACGATTTTATCCTGTCCCCCGATGAAATGGATCTGGGGAATGGCGCGCAGGCGCTCTGCGTAGTCGGGCGGATTCAAGGATTCGTTCATCACGGACACGCCGTGATAAGCGCTGTGGGCATGGTGATCCAGATTGCCCGCCACCGTGCGCAGAGTGAGAACATCGTTCCGCTCCGCCGCCAGCAAGGCCGCGACCGTGCCGCCGCCCGAAAACCCAATAAGGTTGAAGCCCCGGATATCGTATCGGTCCCGGATATCGTCAAGCGCCTTGTTATAGGCGGCCAAAACCTCCGGCGCGAAGCGTTTCCCGGTCCAGTAGGAATCATCACATGGGGTCGTGGGGTCATTCAGCTTGGTGTATTGGCAGGGCCGGGCGAGATAAATGACATTCTCAGCCTTGTCCCGGGTTGCCAGATGCAGCGCCACGGGATTTTTCGGGGTGGGGTCCAGGGATTTGCGCGTCTTCGATAACCAGGCGAGCCCGTCTCCTTCGATATAGATATCGGCGGGGGCAAAGCCTTGATGGATTCTCTCATAGGCGGTCAATGAGAAAAGATCCGCTTCAATCTGACGTTCCACCATCCAGGCCGGGGAGGCCAGACGCTTGGCCACATCCTCCCGCATCGGGGGGCCTCCCTCCGTGCCGCAGGCGGCTGTCAGGAAAAATGAGAGCAAAGGGAGCAGCAGGAAAGGGAAGCGTTTCATAAAGGCCCCGGGTTTCAGGTTGGATCCTGCAAAACGATATCACGCCTTGAGCAAAAAATCATCAAGTGGGAACAGGCTCCATCCATCCTTCTTTGTTTGCCTCTACCCATCGGTCCGCTATACTGATGCCCGGACCCTCTCACCATCGGGATTATCATGACCCAGGCCCATTCGCAGCGCGGCAATGTTTTGTTCATCATCCTGATCGGGGTCGCGCTCTTTGGGGCTTTGGGCTATGTCGTATCCGAGATGCTGCGCGGCGGTGGAAACGGCGATATATCGCGCGAAAAGGCAAAACTCTACGCCAATGAAATCCTGGACTACGGGAACAGTATCCGCCAGGCGGTGCAGGGGCTTCTGATTGCCGGTTGCGACGAGGGCGACATCAGTTTTACAAACACCATCGTCACGGGATATGCCCACACGCCCCCCGCGCCTGAGTCCTGCCAGATTTTTGGCGCTCAGGGAAGCGGCAGGGCCTGGATTACGCCGGCCGCGGCGAACTGGCTGGACTCGTTGCAGTCCGGCGCGGCCTTTTACGGACAGTGGCACATTCCATCGGATTTGTGCGTGTCGGGCGTGGGAACCGGAGCAAGCGGTTGTGAATCCGATGGGCTGGACAACGAGGATCTTGTCCTGATCCTGCCCTATATCCGGCAAAGCATCTGCGAGCAGATCAACGAAGGCCTGGGGCGCAGCGGGCCCATTCCCGTCGAGACGGACGACGGCTGGCCCTCGGCGGGCGCAAAATTTACGGGCTCTTATGCTGATGGCGAAATCCTGGACCGGGACGGCCAGATGAGCGGTTGTTTTCAGGGAAGCACAGGAAATATGCCGGGGGCGGAGACTTATAATTTCTTCCAGGTTCTTCTGCCGCGATAGGGGACAGGCTGATGCACGAGATGGATTCTCCCAGATCAAACATTCCGGAATTTTCAGTCTCCGATCTGGCCTCCGCACTGAAGCGGACGCTGGAAGATAACTATGGCCGGGTGCGGGTGCGCGGAGAGCTCTCCCGCGTCAATATTCACTCCTCGGGGCATATGTATTCAAGCCTCAAGGATGACGGCGCGGTGCTGGATGCGGTCTGCTGGAAGGGCACGTTGGCGAAACTGGGCCTACGGCCCGAGGAGGGGCTGGAGGTCATCTGCACGGGCCGAATCACAACCTATCCGTCGCGCTCGAATTACCAGCTTGTCATCGAATCCATGGAGCTCGCCGGGCAGGGCGCCTTGCTCAAAATGCTGGAGGACCGGAAACGCAAGCTGGCCAGCGAAGGCTTGTTCGACCCGGCGCATAAAAAAAGAATTCCCT
>JAIOYC010000105.1 GCA_021741325.1 Alphaproteobacteria bacterium | reverse complement strand
CATGGCACGGCGACCGCGCAGCGCACTTCGTCAACAACATGATGAGCCAGGGCGCGGGCCTGATCGACGGCAACGGGGTCATCAAGATCGACTGCGACGAGACACCCGATTAGGGCCTGTCCTCAATTATCGTCTTTTGGCCTGCGAATGAGGGTTTTCTGCCCCCGGCTTTCGCCGGGGTTCTCAAATACGTTTGAGTATTCTGCGAGGCGGTTCTCGAAAACCCTCATTCTCGGCGCAAAATCCTTCAATTGAGAATAAGCCCTAATTCCCCCGACTTTATCCTGGTGAAAGCCGGGATTTTTTCCCTTTATTTTAACAGGAGAATCCAATGTCCTATACATCCTCGGACCTGAGCGTCCTGGCGTACGCCAACAACTTCACCTTGTGGCATTACACCACCACCGAAAGCGCGGTCACGGGTGCCGGGTATTTCAACAATGCCGCCGCCATGCTGCGTGTGGGTGACCTTCTTATTGCGAATGTCGATACCGACGGAACCCCGGCCACCAAGTTTTACGTGGTGACCGGCAACACAGGCAGCGTTGTGACGATCACGCTCTATTCATAGAGCCTTCGTCCCCCCCCCCCCCCCCCCCCTGAAGCGCTGCCTTCGCGACAGACGCGGCCCCGGGCCTTCCCCCCTTTGCCCGGCGCGCCCGTCCCGCGCAGCGTTCCGCTCCGTATCGGCCATGAAGCCGCCCGCTTCCCCGCGCGCGGCTTCGCCCTGCAGTCCGCTGCTCGCGCCTGTCCTCTTCCGGGCGGGGTGGCGGGCTGCTTCAGGGAATTTTATGCATCCATTTGGGATTTTATCATGACCATCCATCTCATCCAGCCCTTCTCCGTCCACGGGCGGTATGACGATTTCGACACGCGTCAGGTCAAGAGGGCGCTCAGCCGACTCGGCTACTACACGCCCGATACCCGCGCGGGCATGGACGAAAACCGCAGGCCCGCGCTATTCGCGGCGCTGAATGCCTTCCGGCGCGACAAGGGCCTGCCGGAGTCGGATTACCTGATGCCCTTCGATTCCACCGTCTATGCGCTGAATGCGGCGGTGGAAAAGCACGGCAACGCGAGCCGATATGTCTGGCGCACGAGGAAGGACGACCGCGTGCGGGACGAGCACGCCGCGCGGGAAGGCCGGATCTTCGTCTGGGGTTTTCCGCCCGAGGGCGGCCACCCGGGCGAGGATTTCAACTGCCGTTGCTGGCCGGAGGAGATTGCGGAACACAAACCGGAACGGGACCGCGACCGCGTATGCCTTGATTTGATGAACGCTCACAATGAAGTGGATGCAAAAATACAGGAAATCCAGAAACAGCTTTCTGAAATCAGGAATGAAATTTCAAGCCGGGAAGAAAAAATCCAGGCGCTTGAAGTCCAGATCCGGGACCTGGCGGTGGCCTCCGTGCCCAATCCGGTGACCGGAAAAAGCAAGCTCGGGCCCCTCGGCGCGATTGCGGACGTCATCGACGCCGCAGCTAAAATATACCAAATCGAACAGCTGCGGGAAGAACTGAACAGGCTGGAGAAAGAACTGAAGGAGTTCGAAAGACAAGAAGCGCAACTCGAACGGGAAATGGCGGCGGCACACAAGCGGCGCAAGGACATTGAGGAGCAATCAAGAGTGCTGTGTCAAAATTTCTACGGCTGATCGTTTTTCAGCACCTCTTCCAAAGGAGGGAGCCTGTCTTTAACTTCTTTGCAGGCTTTTTTATGCCCCTTTTCAGAGGCCAAAATCAGATAAAGCATCTCGAACCGCTTCTTATACTCTTCCTGCCTGATGTCAGCCGCCACGGTTTTGGACCGCTGATACAGTTCCTCGGCGGTTTTTTTCTTTTCCTCCTCCGCCCAGGCACAGGAATCTTTGAGCATGTTTAGAAGTTCAGGAGCCTCGAGATCGGAGTGCTCGAATCTTTCAATCAACTGCCCGTTTTTCTCCGCACTATAAAGCAGGCAGCGCCGCCGCAAAATATTGCGCGCGAAATCTGGATCCGGATCCCGGAGAGAGTATTCATAATCCAGATGATGGTAGGCCCAGTCCACATCATGATGCGGATCGATGTCGTAGAGATATCTCATAGCGGTTCTGGATTCTTCCAGCCACTCGTCGGCACGGGCGGGGGAGGCGCTTCCGTATCCGAAAAGCCCGATAACAGCGAAAAAAAGAATAATTTTGTTCATCATCGGAGCCTTATTATACCGGAATGACGGGCGCTGCGATACACGTGTTCAACCGTCCGGCGGTCCACAGGCGCGCGCCGTATTTTTAATCTTTTAGATTTCACGCCTTATGAAAGGAACTCCCATGGCTCTTAATGATATCGCTCTGTGCGCCCGCGCCCTTATCCGGATCGGCGCGGCCCCTATTGAATCCTTTGACGACGGCACGGCCGAATCCGAGATTGCCGGGGCTTTGTTTCCGCCCGTGCGCGACGCGCTGCTGTCCGCCTATGCGTGGAGCTTTGCGACGGGACAGGTGGCGCTGAGCCAGCTTATGACTCCGCCGCTGGCCGATTACGATCATGCCTATCAGCTCCCTACGGATTTCCTGCGGGCGCTTTCCGCCGGGACGGGGACGCGCGGGCGCGGTCTGAATTACCGCATCGCGCGCGGGGCGCTGCACACCAACGCGGATGCCGTGATCCTGACCTATGTTTTTAGGCCGGAGGAGGAGGAATTTCCGCCTTATTTCGATCAGGCGCTGATCGCCCGCCTCTCGGCGGAGTTCACGATCCCGGTCACGGAGAGCACGTCGCGGGCCGAAGCGCATTTCGCGATGGCCGAGGCGGAGTTCAAGCGCGCCCGCCAGATCGACGCGCAGCAGGACACGCCCGGAAAGATTGAGGATTTCACGCTGATTACGGCGCGGACGTAAAAAATCTTGACAAAAACTATGTAAATTTGAGATGTTGGCTTTCAAATGCAAAAAAGAGGGTACGTGGCATGAATGAGAAAAAATACGTCAATGAAGGTGCCGTGGAAATTTTTGATATAGGAACGGAAGCTTATACGGACAATTTATGTGCCTGCAGTGCGCTCATTGTTAAGGGTGAGAAAATAGGTTTTTCTCATGTTAAACCTAGAATGAGCAGTATTTTTCTAGCAGAAGAAATCCGTTCTGCTTTTGGAAAAAACATTCCGGATTTTGAATATGTCGTCGGTGTTGATTATGAAACCAATAAGGCGCACCCTAATGCCGACACGGAGGGGATTATTGTGAGCGCTGCGGAGCGTCTTGGTGTAAATGCTCGCAGGGTGGGGCAGGTCAAAAACGCACGGGATATAGTTTCTTCAAATTTTCCCGGATATATAAAACCATAGTTAATAAAAAACCCGCCCTAAGGCGGGTTTTTTTGTGCCGGACATACATTACCGGTCGAGATTGATATCGTCCTTGTCTGTCAACGCGCCGACGCCGGCACCGACCGCGCCGCCGACAACCGCCCCTGTCAGGGGGCTTCCGCCGGTGAGCGCGCCGCCCACGGCGCCCGCGCCCGCGCCGATCGCGCCGCCGCTAAGGGCCCGTTCTCCGCGCGTGTTGCCGCAGCCCGCCACGGACAAGGATAGAACAGCCAGTAGAATCGTATTGAGTGCGATGGTTTTCATGGGAAATCTCCTTCTGATTTCCTCAGCCAACGCGCTGAAATTATTTAAGTTCCCTGTCCATTTTTACCAGATCCCTGTTTGCACAGGGATGACAACACATAGGAATTTCCATGACCAAATACCGTGAAATCAAGACGAGCTTCACAGCCGGTGAAGTTTCGCCCGACCTTCTGGGGCGGGGGGATCTGCGCGCCTATGAGAACGGGGCGCTGGCCCTGCGCAATGTCTTCATCAACCCCACGGGTGGGGTCACGCGCCGCGCGGGATTGAATTATATAGACACGGCGGCGGGCGACGGACGCCTGATCGCGTTTGAGTTCAATACGGAGCAGACTTATCTTCTGGTGCTGACCGACGGGCAAATTGCGATTTATGCTGGGGGCGTTTTGGACGATACGGTCGCCGCGCCCTGGGACGGAGCGCAGATCCCCCAAGTCGCCTGGACGCAAAGCGCGGATACGCTGCTGCTGGTCCATCCGGAGGTTCCGCCGAAAAAACTCACGCGCGGCGCGGGCGGCGTGTGGGCCCTGACGGACTGGGAATTTTTCACCGATGGCGGCGTGCTGTATCAGCCTTACTTTAAGTTCGCCGACTCCGCCGTCACGCTGACCCCCAGCGGTACGACAGGGTCCATCACGCTGACCGCGTCCGCGTCCGTCTTTGAGGCGGGACATGAAGGCACGCGCCTGCGCGTGGGCGGCCAGGAGGTCGAAATCACGGATTTCGATTCCCCGACCGTCGTGACCGCCGCCGTCATCGAAACGCTGGACGGCACATCCGCCACGATCGACTGGGAGGAGCAGGCGTTCAGCCCCGTGCGCGGTTATCCGGTCACCGTGGCCTTCCACCAGGACCGCCTTGTGATCGGGGGATCGCGCGATCTGCCCAACCGGCTGTGGTTTTCAAAATCCGGGGACCTGTTTAATTTCGATCTGGGGGAGGGGCTGGACGATGAATCTATTGAATTCGCAATTCTCTCGGACCAGGTCAACGCGATCCGGGGAATTTTTTCGGGCCGCCATTTACAGGTCTTTACATCGGGCGCGGAGTGGATGGTCACGGGCGACCCGCTGACTCCGACCTCGGTGCAGATCCGGCGGCAGACCCGCACGGGCTCGGTCATTGCGCGCTATATTCCGCCGGTGAATGTGGACGGCGCGACCCTGTATGTTGCGCGCAACCGGCAGGAAATTCATGAATTTCTCTATACCGATATCGAGCAGGCCTATCAGTCCACAGATCTGGCTTTTCTTTCCCGTTCCGTCATCGGGACGCCCGCGGATCAGGATTACGATCAGAAAAACCGGCTTCTGTTCGTCGTGCGCGAGGATGGAAAATTCGCCACGCTAACGGTCTTTCGCTCCGAGGCCGTTTCCGCCTGGACGCTGCACGAGACGCAGGGGAACGCGAAGTCCGTCTCGGTCGTGGGCGAGGAGATCTATCTTCTGGTCGAGCGGGACGGGACTTACACGATCGAGCTGTTCGATCCCGCCCTGAACCTGGATTCCGCCCTGAGCGGGGAGGCCGGATCGCCCACGGTCAGCTGGTCGGGGCTGGATCATCTGGAAGGATTTGACGTGTCCATCGTGGCGGATGGCATCGTGCAGGCGGATAAAACCGTCTCCGGCGGAGGCGTCACGCTGGACGAACCCGCCAGCGCGGTGCAGATCGGGCTGGCCTACACGCATATTATCGAGCCCTTGCCCCCCAGCGATATCGGCGGCGCGGGCGCTGGGCGGCGGGTGCGGCTCATCCGGGGGATTTTCCGCCTTAAGGACACAGCCGCGCTGCGTCTCGACATGGGGCGGGGGTTGAACGATGTCGCATTGCGGCGTTTGGGCACCGAGCTTCTGGATGAACCGCCCCCGCTGGTGTCCGGCGATGTCCGCGTGCGCGCGCTGGGATGGCAGGCGGAGGGGACCGCGCCGCTCTGGCGCATCGAGCAGGATATTCCCCTGCCGTTTACGCTCCTCTCGGTGAGCGCGGAGATGAAGGTGAATGATTGACGTATAAATATTTACCCTCTCTCTCCTCTTTATCAATAACAACAAAGAAAGGAACTACACCATGGGTGGATTGGCACCGATTGTAACGCAGGCCGCGGGCCTGGGCGCGCCCGCTTCGGCGGTGACGTCTTTGCTCACGCCGATGCTGGCCAAGGGCGCGCTGAACGCCATCTCCGCGCGCAAGGACACAAACAGCGTCGAGGCGCAGCAGAAACTCGCGCTCAGACAACTTCAGGAGCAGCAGAAGCTCCAGCAGAGCCAGATTGAAGCCGGCACCGCGATCGAGCGGGAGCGCCTGACGCTTTCCGCCCAAACCGCCGAGGATGCGCGCCGCACGGCGCTGCGCCGGGCCGTGGCGCGCCAGCGCGCGCAGTTCGGGGCCTCGGGCACGGGCAATGCGGGCGGGGGATCGGGGCAGGCGGCCCTGTTGGGCCTGTTCGACGAAAGCGAGGACGAGCTTCGCAGCCGCGAACGGCTGGATTCCCTGCGCAGCCAGGCGCTGGACCAGGATCTGTCCAATCGCGCCAGTCTCAACGTCCTGCAGCGCACGCAGCTTCAGGAGCGCCAGAAACTGGACCGGATTGCG
>JAIOYC010000104.1 GCA_021741325.1 Alphaproteobacteria bacterium | reverse complement strand
TACGCCATGAAGTTCTTCGAATAGTACTTCGTCAGCGCCGCCGTCAGCGTCGTCTTCCCGTGGTCCACGTGACCAATCGTTCCAATGTTGCAGTGCGGCTTGTCCCGCAGAAATTTCTCCTTAGACATGGTGGGCTCCTCTTCATTCTGGATAAGGTTAAAGCTCTGCGTGTTCTTACCGAATCAAAAAGGGGATTGCAAGATCTCTGCCCTTGAATTTGGCGGGACAAAAAAAGAGCGCCCGGAAGCGCTCTTTTTTCGAACTATGTTCAGATTAAGAAATTTTCAGAACTTCAATAAGGCGCTCGCCCCCGTTGGGTCCGAATCCATGGGTCTTTTTCCCAAACGGGTCGTCCGACGGCTTGGCCACGAATTTTTCTTCGCCGTATTGGATGGGCCCGTTTGGGTCTTGTTCGCCCAAGGATCCGTAATTGCTCTCGAAATAGGCGTCTTTCAGTTTAGTGCCGGTAGAATTGTCTCTATTGCCCATGGTTTTCCCCTTCTCAAAACATTTGATGTAACCCTTCTATAAAAGAAGATGAAAACTGTCAAGATTTTTAAGTAAATACAGTGCGGCGCAGCACAAAAAAAGAAGAGCGTTTTCGCTCTTCTTTTCCTGGGAGTGCTTCAGACCCATCGTGGAGGAGAGGGCCACATCGACCTGAACCGCACTCTATGATCCGTTATCTTTGCAACGGTCTTTTTATATCGTGGTAAAAACCGGGCCTTGAGCCTCTTGTTTTCCCGCCTTGCTTACACCCTCACTTACAACCGCTTGTCCTTTTTCCAAGACTTCATCGCTGTGTTGTTAAGGTCATATAAGCACGATTATTTCGAATTAACAAGCAAAAATATAATTAAATTCTGTTTTTTCTTTAAAAAAGAAAGATAATTGCTATTTCGGGGGTTTTCAGGCCTGCGGCAGAGGCCCGGAATCCCCTTGATCCTTGAGAATGCGAATTTTTGTGATCTGGTTGCGCTGCCGCCGGAGAATGTCAAAGCGGAATCCATGAAAGGAAAAGCTTTGTCCCACCTGCGGCAGCATCTTCGATTCGTAGAGAATCAATCCCGCCAGCGTTGAATATTCTTCGTCCGGCAGACCCCATTCAAACTCCCGGTTCAAATCCCGGATGGTCACCGTGCCGTCCATCAGATAGATATTGTGGGTCACGCGGCGCACACCGGGAACGCTTATATCCTGCTCGTCATCAATATCGCCGACAATTTCTTCCAGAATATCTTCCAAAGTCACGATTCCCATGAAGGCCCCGTATTCATCCACCACGATCGCGAAATGCTCCCGGCGTTCCCGGAAAGCCTGCAGCTGGTCGTACAATGTGGTGGTGTCGGGAATGAACCAGGGCTCCATGGCCACCTCTCCGATCCGGATTTCAGAAGCCTTGCCCCCGTGGGCATTGAGCTCCTTCAGCAGAAGCTTGGCATGAATGACTCCCACGATATTGTCCGGATTGTCCTTCCAGATGGGCAACCGGGTATGAGGTGAATCCAAAACGGCCTGGACGATATCCGCGATGGGTTCGTCCGGATTGATCATCGCGACATTTTTACGGTGGATCATGATCTCGGAAACATCCACCTCGGCGAGCTCAAGGATAGAGCGCAGCATCGCGCGTTGTTTGCGGGTTTCTTCCTCCGGGCCGTGATGCATGTCGATGACCCCGCGCAGAAGCTCCAGATGCGAACCGGCTGTTACTTTCGAAATATCGACACCAAAGATTTTCAGGCAGTACCGCACAATCCAGGCGACGGCTTCGGTGATGGGTGAAAATATCACAACGATTATCCGGATTAACGGCGCCAGCCTGAGAGCGGCGGAATCCGCGTGATGAAGCGCGTATGTTTTGGGAAGCACCTCGGCAAAGATCACGACCAGCAACGTCATGATCATCGTGGCATACACCACCCCGGCTTCTCCGGCGATCTTGATAAAAACGCTTGTCGCCAGCGCCGAGGCCAGAATATTCACCAGGTTATTGCCCAGAAGAAGGGCTCCGATCAGGCGGTCCTTTTTGCTGCGCAGGATATTGACGATCTCCGCCCGGCGGTCGCCCTGTTTTTGCCGGGTATGCATGTGCACCTTGGAGACGGCGGTCAGTGCCGTTTCCGAAGCTGAAAAAAATGCCGATATAAGAAGCAGGACTGCGACTGTTATGAGCGAGATGAAAAGATCGAATTCCATGTTTTTTTAATTCCTGCTGGGCCGTTGCCGCTGTTTTCTCCCCCGAGGGATTGGATCAGTACATCCCGCAGCAGATTTTCCGGCACGTCGCTTGTGATAAAGGCATCTCCGATCCCGCGGAGAAGAATGAATGTGATTTTCCCCTGCTTCACCTTCTTGTCATGGTGCATCAGTGCGATTAGATGATCAACGCTTGTGTTAAGAGGCGGCTGAATGAAGGAGGCCCGGGTCAGGAGGCCGGCATTGGTGAAGTGGCGCTCCACGCGATAAAAATCGTCCAGCTGGCATAGATTCATCCGGACGGAAAGATCCATAGCCATGACGGTTCCCATGGCAACCGCCTCTCCGTGCAGCAAAGAAGACCCAAATCCCGCGGCGGCCTCAAGGGCATGGCCAAAGGTATGTCCTAAATTCAAAAGGGCGCGCGCGCCCTGTTCTTTTTCATCAATTTCCACAATGGCGGCCTTGGCCCGGACACTGACATCAATCGCGTGGGCCAGGGCTTCGGGATCGAGCGAACGCAAACTCTCAGAGTTCTGATCCAACCAGTTAAAAAACGCGGAATCCCGGATCAATCCGTATTTGACCATCTCCGCGTATCCGGCTCCGAACTCCCGTTGCGGCAAGGTTTTCAGGGCGTCCGTGTCGATGATGACGGCGGCGGGCTGATAAAAGCTCCCGATCATATTCTTTCCGCCGGTGCTGTTGATTCCGGTCTTTCCGCCAACCGCGCTGTCCACCTGCGCCAGAAGGCTGGTGGGAATCTGCACATAGGGAACGCCCCGCAGGATAATCGAGGCGCAAAATCCGCCCAGATCCCCAATCACCCCTCCCCCCACGGCGAAGAGAACGGAATCCCTGTTGACGCCGTTCTCAAGAAGCCATGAGGTTATTTTTTCAACATTGCGGAAGTTTTTGGTCTTTTCCCCAGGAGGGAGCGCCAGGGTTTCAACGGATCTGGCGCCGGCCTCCCTCAGGACGCCCCCGACATCCCGCGCATAATTCTGTACGTTCTGATCGGTGATGATGAAGACGGATCGTCCCTGTATGTTGAAAGGAAGCAAAGCCGGCGTACGGTACAAAAGCCCGCTGCCGATATAAATGTCGTAGGATTTGGGCCCCAGATCGACAGTGACGATTTTGGAGGTCATGGTCATCTAAAACCTATCCTTATTCAAAAATTCGCATAGTCCGTTTATACTGGCTTCCACCGTTTTCTCAACCGCAAGACCCGTTGTATCGATTGTAATATCGGCTTGCTCATACAAGGGTATGCGGACTTTCATCAGGTCAGCCAAGACTTCCGAGGGATCTTTCCCAGCGAGCAGGGGGCGTTTGGGGTCGGCCCCCACACGATCCGCCAGCGTTGAAATATCGGCCTTGAGCCAGATTGAAATCGCTTTTTCCTGGATGGCGTGCCGGATGCCGGCGTTAAGAAGGGCTCCTCCACCCGTCGATATGACGGCAGGGCCGTTTTTCAAAAGCTCAAAAATCGCGTTCTGCTCGGCGCTTCTGAATTTGTCTTCCCCGAATTGCTCGAAAATCTCGGACACCGAACAGCCCGCGCGCTTTTCGACAATTTTATCGCTGTCATGAAACGACAAATCCAGGTGCCGGGCAAATACAAGGCCCACATGGCTTTTTCCGCTGCCCATCATGCCGACGAACACCACCGGCTTTTGAAGTCTTTCCTTAATGTCGCTTATGGTTTTCACGGCGGTTTTCATCCCGGATAAAATGTACTATGATCCCGTCTTACTTCAAATTGGGAAGAGATTCATGAAATTTATCCAGTTTTGCGCCGTGGCCGTTCTTGTTTTGCTGGGTCTGGCTTTTGTGGCGTTTGCGGTCATGGACCCTCCCGTGAATCAACGGGAAGTAGAGAAAACGGTTTCTTACGAGGACATTCCAAAGCAGGCGCCCTAAGAAGTAAGGGGAACTATTATAGAAACCTTGACATTCAGTAAAAATTTTCTCATAATTAAGCCTATATTTACGAAAAGATTGCTTGACAGGGCTCTTTATGTTATGTAATGCATATGAGTCTCTGGCTTTTTTGAATATAAAAACGCCGGAAGTGCAATGGAGTAACTTGGTTAAGGCGCTGTCGGAATAATATGAAATAATAACTCTGGGGATATTTCCGGAAAAATATTTCATATTGAATGTGCAACGCTTTAAATATAAACATACGTAAACACTGAAACGACATATTTGTTTTGGGGATTTAACTAAAAAAAGGAGAAACCAACAATGGCACGTCCAGGTCGTCCGGCAATGCCGAAACCGGATCTACACAAGTCAGTAGATACATTTCTAGAAATGCTCTCTGCGGAACGCGGAGCGGCACTCAATACCCGTCAAGCCTACTGGCGCGATCTGGCTGATTTCAGCCTGTATCTTCGCAAGGAGCGCAACTCGGATGTGGACAAGGCCACAACCGATGACATCAAAGCCTACATGAAGCATCTGGCTGAGAAAATTCACGTCAAGGGCAACAACCGCTCGAAAATCGCTGTGCGCACGATTGCGCGCCGGCTTTCGGCCCTGCGCCAGTTTTACCGCTACCTGATTTCTGAAAACAAGCGCAAGGACGATCCCACATCCACAATCGAAAGCCCCAAGCAGGGCCGTACCCTGCCCAAGACTCTCAATGAGGGTGAGGTGGACAACCTTATCAAAACGGCTGCCGGAGCCGGAACGCCCGAAAGCGTCCGCCTGGTGTGCCTGCTTGAGATGATCTACGCGACCGGTCTGCGGGTCTCCGAGCTTGTCGGGCTGCCCCTCTCCGCGATTGGCGAAGACAGCCAGTTCGTAACCGTCGCGGGCAAGGCCGGACGCGAGCGGGTTGTTCCGATGTCCGCTCCCTCGCAAAAGGCGATGAAGGCGTATCTGGACGTTCGTGCGAAGTTCATCAGCCCCGAGGAAAGAGAAAAGCAGAGCCAGTGGCTCTTCCCTTCCAAGACCTCTATCAAAGGTCACATCACGCGCCAGCGTTTCGCTCAGCTCCTGAAGGATCTGGCCCGCGATGCCGGTCTTGAGGAAGGCAAAGTCAGCCCGCACGTTCTGCGCCACGCTTTTGCGACTCACCTGTTGCAAAATGGCGCGGATCTCCGGGCCGTGCAGAAGATGCTGGGTCACGCGGATATCGCGACCACGCAGATCTACACGCATGTGATCGGGGAAAACCTCAAAAAGACCGTAAAGGATAAGCACCCGCTTGCGAAAACGGGGACCGACAACTAGGTCTTTATATTCATAGTATCAGGCAGGCGGAGATTTTTCTTGATTTGAAAATCTCCGCCTGTTTTTTTGTGGCATCCCCTTAAGCGCGCATTTGCGGTTTTTGAAAAAACCTTTATTCTCCCCCTATAAATAAAAACATCATTGAGCACTCATGAGCCAACTTGATTTTGAAAAACCTGTCCTGGAGCTCGAAGGCAAGATTGCCGAGCTGCGCACCATCAGCAGCGGCGTCGATATTGATGTCGCCAATGAGATCGTCCGGATGCAGACGAAAGCCGACCGTCTGTTGAAACAGACCTATGGCCGTCTGACGCCCGCGCAAAAGGTACAGATCGCGCGCCATCCGGAGCGGCCGCACTGTCTGGATTATATCCGCGCGCTGGTCAGCGATTTTGTTTTGCTGGCCGGTGACCGGAATTACGCGGAAGATCACGCCCTGATCGGTGGACTGGGCCGGATCGGCGGACGCAGCTGCATCATTCTCGGCCAGGAAAAGGGTCACGACACACAAACTCGCGTGAAGCATAATTTCGGGATGGTGCGCCCTGAAGGCTACCGGAAGGCGCAGCGTCTTGTGCATATGGCCGTTCGGTTTCGCCTGCCTGTCGTCACTTTCATAGACACGGCGGGTGCCTACCCTGGAAAGGGCGCGGAGGAACGCGGGCAGTCCGAAGCCATTGCGAAATCCATAGAGGCCTTCCTGCGCGCGGATGTGCCCATTGTTTCCATCGTGATCGGGGAGGGCGGATCCGGCGGCGCCATCGCGATTGCC
>JAIOYC010000103.1 GCA_021741325.1 Alphaproteobacteria bacterium | reverse complement strand
TCCTACATGGCCCCGCTCCCGTTGTCATCCCGAGCGAATCTGCGCCCCGGATGACATATAAAATGTCTATTGACAATATTATGAATATACAATATTGTCATGAAAATTATTGGAGAACCGTATGACAACCTTAACTGATAAATTTAAAGCGTTTTACGAAGACTGCGCTCCATTGCCTCTGTCCGTCGAAGATCTTCAGGGGAAAAACGTCACCGTGATTCCTTCTGGTGTGAGTCCTGACACAACGGGAATTTTCAGCTACGATGTTATTGGTGGTGTTGTGATCGACAAAGGAAAAAGAAACCAAGTTGCGTTCACGGGCGCCGCGACCATCAAAAAAATTGTCTTGGCTCCATAATAATAGAATTCCATTTCCCCCTGTGCTATCCAGAGCTTCGCCCTCAAACAGGATGAAGCCATGACCCACACCGCCCGCTTTCCCTCCGCCCGTCCCCGGCGCCTGCGCGCGCAGGGCTGGATCAGGGACATGGCGGCCGAGCACCGTCTGCATCCCTCCTATCTCATTTGGCCGGCCTTTGTCATCGAGGGAACGAACGCGCGCGAACCCATCGCCTCCATGCCGGGCGTAGAGCGCCTGAGTATTGATCTCCTGATCGAATCCGCGAAAGAGGCCCGGGATCTCGGCATTCCGGCCATCGCGCTGTTCCCGGTCGTGGATGCCACAAAAAAAACCGACAAGGGCGAGGAGGCCTGGAACCCGGACAGCCTGATCTGCCGCGCCGTGGCCGCCCTGAAGAAAGCCGTGCCGGATATCGGGCTCATCACCGATGTCGCGCTCGATCCCTATACCAGCCACGGGCATGATGGTCTGTTGAAAGACGGGGTGATCCTGAACGATGAAACAGTGGAGATTTTGTGCAAACAATCCCTAACGCTGGCCAAGGCCGGGGCGGATATTATCGCGCCCTCCGACATGATGGACGGGCGCATCGGGGCCATCCGCCAAGCGCTCGACGTACAGGGATTTCCGGATAAAATCATTCTTTCCTACGCGGCGAAATACGCCTCCGCCTTTTATGGGCCTTTCCGCGACGCGGTGAACTCAGGCGGATTCCTCAAGGGGGATAAAAAGACCTATCAGATGAATCCGGCCAACAGTGACGAAGCCCTGCGGGAGGTGGCGCTGGACATCGCGGAGGGCGCGGATATGGTGATGGTTAAACCCGGAATGCCCTATCTGGACATCGTGCGACGGGTGAAAGATACATTCCGCATTCCCACCCTCGCCTATCATGTCAGCGGCGAATACGCGATGCTGCGCGCCGCTTCCGCGAACGGCTGGCTGAACTATGAAGCCTGTCTGATGGAATCCCTGCTCTCCTTCAAGCGCGCGGGATGCGACGCGGTTCTGACCTACGGCGCGCTCGACGCGGCGCGCCTGCTTAAGCGCTCCTGAGGGGCATCACCTCTGCCCGGTATATCGGAAACGGAATGACATTGCTGCCCGAAGCCATCTCCGGTGCGAAGGCATCGTCTCCGGCCTGCTCGTCTGCTCCCCGTAGCAGATCATCCGCAATCGCTGCCTGGGAGAGTGCTTGGACGTACAAAATCTCGCACAGCGCCGCAGCATCGGCACGAACTGGGCGCAGAAACGATTCATTCAGATCCAGCAATTCCCCCAGCGATTCAAGATCCTGAGCCACACCGTCCAAAACCTCCATGACCGCCTGCTGGTCCACGCGCTGATCGCGGGCGTTTTGAATCCACAGACTTCCATAGGCCGTCAGAATGCGGTCGCTTTCCCTGGCCAGAACTTTCATGCTCACCGAACAACGCTCGAAGCGGGCGGCGATCGCGCGCGCGCTCAGAGCCAAGGCCAAAAGCGCGGAATCGGGGGGCAGATTGCTTATATATTCATGCAAACTGTAGTGCATGGCCTCATCTAGGATTTCTTCGCCGTCCAGTATGTTCGAGACCACCAGCGGGATCTGCAACCGCGCCGCCAGCATCGCCAGATTCCTGTCGCTTATCATGATATTCTCCTTTGGGTTGAAACGGTCTGCATACACAGTCGCCAACACACGAACCATCTTCGAGTTTCCCCGATGGTTCCAAACCCATGAATAAGTTGTGGGGAAGTTTTACGAACGCTGCGGTCAAGGCTCTAGACGTTTCCCGACGGGCCCGCGGAAACAATGTGCAAAGGGAGCAGGATGGATTCCTGCTCGGGTGACGAAGGCACATAACCGGTCTTACCGTTCAGGTCGCCTTTATTCTCCTTGGCGTCCTTGCGGCGAGCTTCCCGATCAAGTTCCTTCTGCAAATCCTCGAACAGATAAAGGTTCTTGATGTCCTCTGTAATTTTAATGCCCCCTGCTTTTAATTTCTCAATCAGATACCGGCCCGTTTCCTCCGGCGCCTGTTTTTTAATATATTCCTGCAGAAGTTTGTGATCCTCGCTCGTAAAATCCGTGCCTTTTTCAATCATATTGTCGATATAGAACTTAACAAACTCAAACTCCTGCTCCGGGGGCATCCTGTGCAGCTCAGCCAAAAACTGCGCCAAGGGATTTTCCCCCTCAAAAAGCGAAAACAAATATTCCTCCAGCGGATTTAACCCCGCGGCGTTTTCTTGAAAAACATCTATTTCCTTCTCATGCAGATAATTCAAGATATCCAGGCGTTTGGCGTAAAAGGCGAAATGAGCGGGCCCAAAACCTTCAAACATATGAAAATTCAGATAAATCCCTCCCTTCGCCCCAAGATCCGTATCCGGTTTATGGTCATCGATGAACCGATCTATATCCTCGATCGTAATATCCTTGTTCATAATCATCAAATGCAGCGGGGTCAGGCCGTACCGGCCTGCCATTCCGTTCACATCCGGACAGGCGTCGCTCCGCCCGATGCGGTCCAGCGCATCCTGGTGAAAATAGGTGGTGAACAGGTGATAGGCGTTGTAGCCGCCGATACCTTTCATCTTGATCATTTCCTCGAACTGCTGCTCCAGCGGGAGGCGCATGTCGACCCCATAGGACTGCGGATAGAATGTCCGCATGAACTCTGTCTCACGGAGCAGCTTGTTGTCCGCCGTATGCTCCTCCAGGAATTTCGCGTCATAGCGGCGCGTTTCGGTAAAATTCACGATCGGATAGCGGCTGTCCTCGTACCGGGTGCCGTTTGTCCGCGCAGCGGAAATCAAAAGCGCCAGGCCGTATTCCTTGTCGAATTCCTCGCGTGAGCCGGGCCGCCAGTCGATCATCTCTCCCGGCCTTGACGCCTTGTTGATATCGCTGATGGCCCTATTGAACTTTGTGGATGTGACTTTCATCTCTTTCACGAAGACCTTGTAGAGATCGTCATACTCCTTCTGTGAGAATTTTGAATTTTTCAGGATGTCCTCCCGAATTTCCGTCTTTTCATCGTCCTCCCGCCGGATTTTGATATCCCCCTGCGGCTTGGTCTTCAGCATGTCCCGCAGAGCATAAGCAGGTTCGAACACGCTCATGGATCCGTCGTGATTGACTCGGACCAGCTGGGGCGGAACCTGATTCTTGAGCCCGAGCATATAAGTCTGCATCATCCATTGCGCGGTCTGGGGCGCGTCCGGGCGCCGCCCGGTCTCAGTCAAAAAATTCTGGTCATCCACCTGGAAGGCATAAGCCTGGTCCGGAAATCCGTTGAAGCTCGTCGCCAAAACGAACGTCGATCCGGGCTTCACGTTCTTGAGATTAAAATCAAACTTCGCCGCCGCCGAGGAGCACATCCCCAAATACGCATCCACCGGCCTGTCCGTCTTGTCGGTGATCGCCTTGAGCATGTCGGACGTCTTAACGGGCGTTCCGTCCATATAACTGTAATGCTCCAGGGTTTTTCCGCTCAGGCTTCCATGGCCAGTCAGCCAAAAAACGGGCTTTTGCCCTTCGCCAAACAATTTGGTGGCCTCGTCGTATATATCCTTCGGCTTCACGGGGCCGGTTCTTCGCCGCTGTTCGGGAACGGACAGATCCTCACTCATCAGAAGGTCGTAATCGATCTTGTTGGGATTTAGATGCGTCCGGAAATCGCTGGTTTTATAAAACTTCCCCGAGAGATGCGCTCCCACGGCGACAACCAGCCGGGGCCCGGGCTTTTCGTAGATCTCCTCCCAGCTTGTCCTGTGGAGGGGGCTGGAGGTGACGGGAATTTTTTCAATGCCGTCCTGATACAGGTCGATCGCATGGCCAAATCGGTGGTTTTTCACCAGAGCATCAAACAAAAAGGCCCTGTCGCCGTGGATCTTATCGGCGATGGCGCAAAATTCATCAAAAGTGGGATGATTGGAATATTCCGCGCCTCTTATTTCTGCAAGTTGCCTCTGGTTCAGGGACGCCAGCGCCTTCCAGGCAACCGAGGAGAATTTCTCCAAGTGAATTTCCGGCGCCTCACCCCCGGCCATCGCCGCCGCTTTTTCGCGTGCGAGATGCACGAACGTCTCATCCCCCACGCTTTGCGCCAGCTTCGAAAGCCGCGACGGATCCTGGGGAATGGAAAGCCCTTTGGCCGCCAGAACTTTTCGGGAGTCGCCGAATGTCAGATTCCTTTCCGCAGCATGCGCCGCGATCTTTTCGTATTTTCCGATCAAAGTCCGCGACGCGTATTCTTCGGAGTTCACCAAAAGATGGTCTATGAGCGAGAGTTTCTCCGCATTAGAAAGCACAGCCCCGTTTTCCTGAAAAATGGATACGATTTCCCCGTAGCGCTTCTCGGTGGAATCCGCGCACAGGGTCACGAGAAGATCCGGATCGACGGGATCGGGCATGGGTAGATTATAGGATCTAAATCCTTAACAATCCCCTAAGCCCGCCGCGCGCCCTTCTGGGGAAAGGGAATGACATTGTCCGGCAAGCTGCTCAAGATCATAAGGCTTTCGGAAAGATCCTCCTCCTCCGGCTCCCCCTCGGCGGCCTCCAGGAACACTTCCGCGATCAAGGCGTGGGATTTCGCCTGCACAAACAGGATTTCGCACAGGGCGGCGGCATCCACATCCACAGGGCGGAGATAGGATTCATTCAGGTCCAGAAGCTCTCCCAGCGATGCAAGATCCTCCGCGGCGTGGTCCAGCGCGTCCATCACCGTTTGATCGTCCAGCGACTCGTCATTCGCGTTGAGTAGCCAGAGCCCGCCATACTCGTCCACGATGCGGTCGGATTCCAGCTCCAGAATTTTCATGCTGGCACATCCCTGAGCGAAGCGGCCCGCGATCGTCCGCGCGCACAGGGCAATCGTCAAAAGCGCGGAGTCGGGCGCCATGTCGCTGATGACCTCGTGCAGTGTGTAGTGCATGTCCCCATCCAGCATCTCCCGCCCGTCCAGGATGTCGGAAACAATCACCGGGATCTGCAGACGGCTGGTCAGGATCGCCAGGTTTCGGTTGCTTAAGGTCTTGATCATGGAACACCCCTTGTTTCGAGTTACGCGGCTGAAAATACGCGCCGTGACTCTCTGCTTAAGCCATAAAGGTTAATAGAGTCTTAACGGGTTTTCCGCGCGTGGGTGCATGTTGGATAAAGCCCGAAGAACGGGGCCTTTTCCTGGCCCTTCGGATAAGCTGTGGAGAAGTTTCTGCCCCCCAGAAAATCAAATCCTCCTCTATAATAACCGTCATCCCGGCGCAGGCCGGGATCCATGGAAAACCACATTTACTTACACCTTCCCTTTGCCGCGTATCTATGCCACAAAACCTTAATCTATTTCAGGTTGAAGGAGCTCAGGCTTGGTCGCGCGCGTCAACACCGTCGCCTTTCAGGGAATCGACGTGCAGCCCGTGGACGTACAGGTCCAGATTTCATCGGGCGTGGTCGCCTTTACCATCGTCGGCCTTCCCGATAAAGCCGTAGCGGAATCAAAGGAGCGCGTCCGCGCCGCGCTCCACGCGCTGGGGCTTTCCCTGCCCGCCAAGCGCCTGACCGTCAATCTCGCCCCCGCCGACGTCGCCAAGGAAGGCAGCCATTACGATCTACCCATCGCGCTGGGCTTGCTGGCCGCCATGGGCGTCATCCCGAAGGAAGAGCTTGAGGATTGCGTGGTGCTGGGCGAGCTGGCGCTGGACGCCACGATCCGCGCCGTGGCGGGCATTCTTCCCGCCGCGATCCACGCGGGAACTAACGACAACCGCCTGATCTGCCCCGAGGCGTGCGGCGGCGAGGCCGCGTGGGCGGGGGATGTTCAGATCCTCGCGCCGCGCGATTTGCTGCAGATCATCAACCACATCAAGGGCACGCAG
>JAIOYC010000102.1 GCA_021741325.1 Alphaproteobacteria bacterium | reverse complement strand
CAGGCCCGCGCCGTAAAGAGCGATATGCTCCTTGTGCTTGGCTCCCAGCTTCTTCGTGGCGGCTTCAATGGCCGCCTTGCCCTTGGCGGGATCGCGCGTGTCCTTCGTGGAGAAGTTCGTGTGCATCCCCGCGCCGTTCCAGTCGCCTTTGACCGGCTTGTTGTCGGTGGACACCGTTACGCCGTAATCCTCCGCGATACGGTAGAGCAGCCAGCGGCCATACCAGACCTGATCGGCCATCGCGAGCGCGCCGGTCGATTCTTTCGTGTCGCCGCGGAATCCGATCTGGAATTCCCACTGTCCGGGCATCACTTCGGCGTTCAGGCCGTAATAGCAAAGCCCCGCTTCCATACAGGCCTGCGCATGGTCTTCCACGATGTTGCGGCCAAAGGCTTCGTCCGCGCCGATCCCGCAATAAAACGGGCCCTGCGGACAGGGAAAGCCGACTTCCGGCCATCCCAGGGGCTGGCGGCCTTCAAAGAAAGTGTATTCCTGCTCGAAACCGCACCAGGGGTCCTGCTTGGCCGCGCCGGCGTCCAGAACCTCGCGCAGCTGCGCGCGGGAGTTGGATTCATGCGGCGTGCCGTCGGGATTCATGACCTCGCACATCACCAGAAAATTGCCCTCGCCCCGGATCGGGTCGGGAATATAAGAGACAGGCTTGAGAGTCAGGTCCGAATCATGCCCCACGGCCTGATTGGTCGATGAGCCGTCAAAGCTCCACTCAGGGAAATCCTCAACGGCGGGCTTGGAGCCGACATTGACCGTCCGCGCCTTGGAGCGCAGATAACGGGTCGGCACAGCGCCGTCGATCCAGATGTATTCGGCAAGCGTAAACTGAGACATTGGCGACTCCTTTTTCAACGTGTGGGTAGAAGGGGCAATGGATATTATGGGTACGGAGATTTATGCCGCATTGCAAGAAAAAACTCGCGTTTTGTTAAAGGAATTCAGTGAAAATCCTTCACTTGGCGTTAATTTTTTTAAGGGAGAATGTAAAAGAAGCCTCAAAGACCAAGGATAAAGAATGTCCCTCAAATCTTCTTTTAACAAAAAAACAGGAGCCGATCCCGACCCTTTCGAAAAAAGAGATGTCATTAGAACCGTCGGCGGAGAAAACCTTGTAAGCTTTGATTCCATTATCCGCACGGGAAGAGTACCAGAACCCACTCGAGGCGGATCCTTCCAGATAGACCGCTCCCTAAACGATGCCTATAGCCAAGCGCTGGACCAGGTCACAAAAAATGTTACAGAAAATATAAAAAATTCTCCGGAATTGCAGTCTCTCTTGAACAAAAAATCATGGGACCGGAATGAAAGAGAATCGTGGGAAAAAAATATATCCGGAATGGTCTCTGACGAATTTCTTAAAATCCCCGGATTGAACGCTTACAGAGGACAAAATGTTGGAAACCAAACAACTTATTCCCAGAATTTAAATGCTTTCTCCCACGATATAAAAGACCCTCAACATATCCTGTATTCCTATGTATGCGCCCACATGGCTCTTTCCGAAGGACTTGTAATTCAAAATGTAGAAAATCAGTTTTTGAACAAAGATTCCTCTGAATCTGAGGGCGATTTAAAAAAACGCGGCAGATATTTTTTCGCGTCTGGATACGTGCTCCGTTCTGATGGCGAGAAAATGATTAATTCCAAAGGCGTAGCGCAAAATCATGGTATGGCGCACGCCTTTATACTGTCCGCAGATTCCGGAAACATTATAGATGCGACCTACGATGATGGGAGGCACTATAAAAAATCTGCCGAGCCGCACTCTTTGGAAAAATTTGTACTCGGTCAGCCCTTATATTCCAAAGACAGTACTTGGATTTATGATCCCTATCCTTACCGCACACCAGAGGATATCAAGGCCAACCACCCACTATCAAAAGTCCAATTATTATCCAAAGAATCCCTTCAGAATCTCGACGGACAGAAGGTAAACTCAAAGATTGCCTTATCCGCGGATCATTCCATCGCCCTCCTTACGCACACATACGCCAATGGAACGGGCACCTATTATGAAGTTTACGCCCGCACGAGCGACTCCCCCGAAACCTACCTGCGCACCGCAAAAGGGATGCGTAAAGATCTTTCCGATCTTCTGCTTGCCAAATTAAACGGAGACACTCTTCGACTAGATATCGAAAAAGATTGGATAAGCGGGGATATCAAAGCAATCCTTCTCAAAGAGGATAAACCTCAAATCGCCTTGTCCCCAGACAATCTTCAAAAGCCCGCTGGCTCCAGGGAAACACTTGTAAAAATAATCCAAAATAACCTGGGCCTTGAGGCAGACGGAATTTGGGGGCCTCAAACAAACCAGAAATTCGCCAATCTCATGGCGGAGGTGCAATTCACCAAGAGCTACACACGACAATTTGATGACAAATCGGGAGACTCAGCCCACCCAAATTTTTTCTATGGGGAAGAAACCCGCGCGGCGATGTACGCCCTGCAATATGATCGGCAGTTAATCGACGCGATTGACCAGCTGGACCAGAGCGGAGAACTCGACAATCTTTATCATGGCCCGGCTTCGGTGAGAGACTCCGTAAAACACGTCGACGCTCAAAAAACCACGGCGGTGCAGCTGACCACCGACCGCGAAATACGCGCGTCGGTGTCCCCGATTTCCGCGTATCCCGGGCTTGAAAATCTCAAATTCTAGACAGGAAATGGCGCGAGAGACGGGACTTGAACCCGCGACCTCCGCCGTGACAGGGCGGCGTTCTAACCAACTGAACTACTCCCGCATATTGGTCAGCCGTCTATTTAGGGGCTTCGCTCCCCAAATGCAAGATAAATTCTGCAGAAAATAATTACCCCCTAATTTAGGGCGCGTGCTCGTTCAAAGTATTTTGTGCCGAAAACGGCGGTTTTCGAGAACCGCATCGCAGAATACTTAAGCGTATTTGAGAACCCCGGCGAAAGCCGGGGGCAGAAAACCGACGTTTGCAGGCCAAAAGACGATGAAGGGCACATGCCCTACGGATGTTGGTAATTTTTCAGGCGTCCTTCTTTCCATTGCATCGCCCCCGAACTTGTGCGACGACTGATGGGCTTTCAACATAAGGAGCTTATATCATGTTTAAACATATCATCCTCACCGCCGGGAGTATTCTGATGATCACCGTAGCGACCGCCCTGTCCGCTCAGGCAGCCAGCCTCGAAAACACTCTTTACATGCGCGTGTCCACGGGTGGCACGGTCACCATAGAATTGTTGCCCGATCTTGCGCCGCAGCATGTCGAGCGAATTAAAACCCTTGCCGCCAAGGGCTTTTACGATGGATTGACTTTTCACCGGGTGATTGACGGCTTCATGGCGCAAACCGGCGATCCGACCGGCACAGGATCGGGCGGGTCCGATCTGCCCACCCTGCCCGCTGAGTTTTCTGACTATGCCTACAAGCGCGGCACGGTCGGCATGGCCCGCACCAGCGACCCGAACAGCGCCAATTCCCAGTTCTTCATCTGCTTCACCGATACGGGATGCAGCTTCCTGACCGGCCAGTACACCGTCGTCGGGCAGGTCACGGAAGGCATGGAAGTCGTTGATTCAATCGCCAAGGGCGAACCTCCTTCCAATCCCGACAAGATCGAAAAACTCACCATCGCGGCGGACGTAAAGGCGGAAACGCCATCCACGGACGCGGCGGCTGAATAGAAAAAAGGACTATTAACCGCAGAGAGCCCAGAGTTTTTTCTCTGGTTCCTCTGCGGTTAAAATTTAAAATATGAAAACACGCGCTGAATTTATTTGGGAAGACCCCCTCCTTCTGGATGAGCTTCTAAGCGATGAAGAGCGGCTCATCCAGAAAACCGCCCACGACTACGCGCTGGGCAACCTCATGCCCCGTATCCTGGAAGCCAGCCGGGCGGAATTTTTCGACCCCGCCATCATGCGGGAAATGGGCGCGCTCGGCCTGGTCGGCCCGATGATCGAGGGCTACGGCTGCGCGGGGGCGTCCTATGTGGCCTCCGGCCTGATCGCGCGGGAACTGGAACGGGTCGATTCCGCCTACCGCTCCTGCTACTCGGTGCAATCCTCCCTTGTCATGCTGCCGATTTATATGTTCGGCTCGGAAGAGCAGAAACAGAAATTCCTGCCACGCCTGGCCACCGGCGAGCTTATCGGCTGCTTCGGCCTGACCGAGCCAGACGGCGGCTCCGATCCGTCCGACATGCGCACGCGGGCGAAAAAGATCAAGGGCGGCTATTCCGTCTCCGGGGCCAAACAATGGATCAGCAACTCCCCCATCGCGGATGTTTTCATCGTCTGGGCGAAAAACGACGAGGGCCACATTATCGGCCTGATCCTCGAAAAGGGAATGAAGGGCCTGAGCGCCTCCAAGATCGAGGGGAAAATGGCCCTGCGCGCCGCTCCCACGGGCGGAATCTCCATGGATGAGGTTTTCGTGCCCGCGGAAAACGTGATGCCCGGGGCCGAGGGGATCAAAGCCCCCTTCCTGTGCCTGAAC
The DNA here is from genome assembly GCA_021741325.1 of Alphaproteobacteria bacterium. Taxonomy (GTDB): domain Bacteria; phylum Pseudomonadota; class Alphaproteobacteria; order Micavibrionales; family Micavibrionaceae; genus JAIOYC01. The sequence continues at coordinate 1,788 of JAIOYC010000102.1, read as the reverse complement.
TCCGCGCGCTTCGGTATTTGCTGGGGCGTGATGGGCGCGGCGGAGGCCTGCTGGCATATCGCCCGCGATTACACGATGGAGCGCAAAATCTTCGGCAAGCCGCTGGCCGGGCAGCAGCTTATCCAGAAAAAGCTTGCCGATATGCAGACCGAAATCACGCTGGGCCTCACCGCCTGCTGGAGACTGGGCCGCCTCCGCGATGAAAACCGCGCCGCGCCCGAGGCGATCTCGCTTCTGAAGCGCAACAATTGCGGCAAGGCGCTCGACATCGCCCGTCTCGCCCGCGACATGCTGGGCGGCAACGGCATCGCGGACGAATACCACGTGATCCGCCACATGCTGAACCTGGAAGCTGTCAACACGTATGAGGGCACCCACGATATCCACGCCCTGATTCTGGGCCGCGCCCAGACGGGCCTGCAGGCGTTCTCCTAGGACAAGCGTGCAATGACGGTTTTCTGGAATGTCTCATTATGAAGGGAATTACCTTATTCCTTGCGTCCTTTGCGGCTTCTTTTGCGATCTTTGCGTGAACCTTTTCAAGATACCAACCCGCCCTACTGCGCCACCAACGTATCCAGCTGCGGCTTGCTCTGTTCCACCACCAGCTTGAAAGTCTGGGTGTTGCGGGACCAGGTATAATAATCATCCTCCCGCGAGGGCGTCAGCAACGTCAGGAAATAATAGAAATCCCCCGCCAGCATCGAGGCGATCCACAGCTCATAGTCCAAAATCTCGTCGTTGCTGTCGATTCCCTCATAGGCTTCCACCTTGGCGAATTCAAAGGCCTCATTGAAATTATAGGAATCCTTGATCCTCACCTGGCTTTTGAGGGTCAGGCCGGATTCCACCAATTCTTTTTTCAATTTGTCCGTCTCCGCCTCGATCGAATCCGATGAGTAAGCCGAAACCAGAAGAATCTCGATCTTTCCGCTCAGGGTCTTCTGCTCCCGCTCCCCGTCCGCGGCGGGGGGAATATTCAGGAGCTCGATCTTCATGCGCTCGATTGAATTCACCGGCAGGGCGCGCAAAGTCCAGGATTTGGGATATTTAAGCTCCGCAATGTCCAGAAACTGGTAATCCACCATCTCCTCGGCAAACTCGCTCTCGGGATCGGAGAGCTTGAAACTTCCAATGGATTGTGCCTGCATCACTTTCTCGTCCTCCCAGTTCTCGACGGGCAGGAAATATTGGGCCAGCGCGACGCGCTTTCCGTTGATCTGGCACACCGCGCGCACGACATAGCTTATATCCCGCTCCATCAGGACATACATGGCCTCCACCTGGTTCTCGCCCTGGATCTCCATGCCCTGGATGGTGTAGCCGTTGGAGAGCAGAAATTGTAAAAACCACTGCTCCGCCGTGAGCTGATAGTCCAGCTCGATCGCGTGTACCGTAAAGCGGCTGCGCGTCCCCATCAGGCGCGACGGCCCGTAATACCGCCCCACCTCTCCGAATACCTTGCTGCTGAGGGAATAATGCCCTGTGCTGAGCCCCACATCGTCCGCCCTGGTCCAGTCCTGCGGCAGGCGCACGGCGAAGGAAAGCGCCTTGTCGTTAAAGGGCGTATCCTGATACAAAACCGTCTTGGCCTCGAAATCCGCCTTCGACAGCAGATTCATCTCCGGCATGGGTTTCTTGTACTCGTCCAGGATCTTCTGGGCCCCCGAAGGGGTCGAGATCAAAAGCAGGGGAAAGAAAAGAAGGAAAAGGCGCAAAGCGGTCATTGTATAATTTTAGCATATTTTTACGTCGATCGCCTCTTCAAAGTCCTAACACCAGTTCATA
>JAIOYC010000101.1 GCA_021741325.1 Alphaproteobacteria bacterium | reverse complement strand
GCGGGCCGGGAGACTGGGCCGCCGGAGCCGGAAGGCGTCCGTTGTTCCAGAATCGCGCGGCGTACTCATTGGTTTGCGCCGTGCAGGCGGTGAGAAGCGCAAGGGCGGACAGAAGCGTGATGAGCGGGAAATGACGGGCGCGGGACATGGCTTCCTTTTCACCTTGGAGAACTGTAGATTTTCATGATGTGCGCGCAGGATACAAAAAAAGAAGCCGTCTGGCTACTCCCCGCTTCGCGAAAAGAAGATCTGAGGGGTGGATTATATCTGACGGCCACGCCGATCGGGAATCTCAGGGATATTACGATTCGCGCTCTGGACACGCTGGCGGCGGCGGATCTGGTCGTTTGCGAGGACACCCGCGTCACGGGAAAATTGCTGAGCCATTATGGGCTGAAGAAAAGCCTGATCCCCTATAACGACCACAACGCGGACCGCCAAAGGCCGGCGATTTTGCGGAAATTGAAGGAGGGGCAGGCCGTCGTGCTTGTTAGTGATTCCGGCACGCCTCTGGTGTCCGATCCGGGCTACAGGCTTGTGCGGTCCTGTCTGGAGGAGGGACTGGCGGTCACTGCGTTGCCGGGGGCGAACGCGCCGCTCACGGCCTTGCAGCTTTCGGGTCTGCCGAGCGACTCGTTTTGCTTTTTGGGATTTCTGCCGCCCCGCGACAAGGCCCGGCGGGACGTGCTGGAAAAATGGAAGGCCGTTGAGACGCCCTTGATCGTGTTTGAAACCGCGCCGCGTCTGCGGGCGGCCCTGCAGGCCATCAACGAGGTGCTGGGCGCGCGGGACGTGGCGGTGGTTCGGGAGCTGACAAAAATGTACGAGGAGGTCCTGCGCGGGCCCGTTTCGGAATTGGCGGGATTTTACGCGGAGCACGGCCCGCCCAAGGGCGAGATCGTTCTGGTGATAGGCCCCGGAGAATCGGTTGCCCCTTCGCCCGAGGCGGTGGACGGGCATCTGAGAGAAGCCCTGAAAACCATGGGCACGAAGGAGGCCGCCGCGCATGTGGCGGCGCTGACGGGCCTGCCGAAGAAGGAATTATATAGCCGTATTCTCAATCTTTCCGATCTCCTGGGGTTGGGGGCGTGATGAAAGAGCGTTCTCGTTCCTATAGGCGGGGACTGCACGCAGAGCGCTGGGCCGGAATTTATCTGCGTCTGCGGGGCTATAGGATTCTGGAGCGGCGCTGCAAGACTCCGCTCGGGGAGATTGATTTGATTGTGCGGAAGGGCCGTGTTCTGGCCATGGTGGAGGTCAAGAGCCGTCTAACTCACGCGGAAGCGATCGAATCGGTCAGGCCCGCCGCGCGCAGGCGGATTGAAAATGCGGCCCGGTGGTATCTGTCCCGGCATCCGGAATTCGCGGATTTTGATGTTCGTTTCGATCTCATGGTTTTTTCCGGGGGACGGTTTGGAATTCCTCGGGCGCTTCATCTGGACAACGCCTGGCGGCCCGCTTCATAATAAAGACCCTTCGACTCCGATTCGGGAGCCCGCCTTATGAACAAAATTATTCCTTTTCTGGCTTTGGCCGTCTGTCTGCCCGCGTGCACGCCGGTGGGTCTTCTGACCGGTGCCGCTGCGACAACGGGCGTGGCCGCCGCGAAGGAAGGCGGCATCAGGAGCGCCGTTACGGTCGCGGGCATTCAGGCCGCCATCAATGATTTGTGGTTGAAATACGATCTGGAGACCTTTGCGAAGCTTGACCTGACCGTGGATCAGGGGCGGGTTCTGGTGACGGGCGTGGTGCAAAATCCGGAACACCGGGTGGAGGCCATACGTCTCGCCTGGCAGCCCAAGGGCGTCAAGCAGGTGATCAACGAGGTGCGCGTGGCCAAGAGCACGGGCATTGTGGGATATGCGCGCGACAGTTGGATTTCCGCGCGCCTGCGCACCGCGATCACCTTCGACAAGAATATTCAGTCCATCAATTATTCGATCGATACGGTGCAGGGCACGGTCTATCTGATGGGGGTGGCCCAAAATCAGGATGAGCTGAACCGTGTCATGCAAACGGCGCGCACGATTCCGGATGTAAAGCAGGTCATCAGTTACACGAAATTCGCGGGGGAGGAGGTTTCCGCTCAATCCCAGCCGGCGCAATCCACGGGGGCGGGCGACAGCCGTGGAGGATATGATTCTTCTGTGTCGTCATCGCCGCCACCGGCCACGGATACTTCGGGGCCGATCGGTCTTTTGCCCGTCGAAGCAGAGCCGCTATAGGAAATTTTACCGGAAAAAATACAGGGTTGTTGATAAGCGTCCCAGGCACAAAATACGCATTGACTCACTTTGCCCGCGCGCATAACGTTTGTTGCGGCCCGTCACACTGACGCCCAAGATTTTAAAAGGAGAAAAAATACATGTTCACCCGCTTTCTGATGATGCTTGCCGTCGTGGTTCTCGTCGGCGCCTGTTCCTCTACTGAAGACGAGGCCGTTCTGGACCAGCAAAGCCAGGCTGGCGCGCTGGCGGCCGGCGAAGCCCCTCTTTCCGATATTTACGGACAGGGAACGGCCGCTCCGGGCACCCAGGCGGATCTGGCGCAGAATGTGGGCGACCATGTTCTGTTCGGATATGACCGCTATGACCTGGAGGCCGGCGCGCGCACGACGCTCGAGGCACAAGCCAACTGGCTCATGCAGTACCCGAATCTGAACGCCACGATCGAAGGCCATGCCGATGAGCGCGGAACCCGCGAATACAACCTGGCTCTCGGCGAGCGCCGCGCCAACTCGGTCAAGAATTACCTGATCGCGTTCGGTGTAGACCCCCGCCGGATCAACACGATCAGCTACGGCAAGGAACGTCCCGCTGTGGGCGGAGCGGATGAGTCTTCATGGGCGCAAAACCGCCGCGCGGTGACGAAAGTCGACTAATCCATGAAAGCCGGTTTCTGCTTTTTTAAGAATGCGAGAGAAGCCCGGGTTATTCTGGGCTTTTTCTTCACGTGCGCGTGTCTGGCTTCACTGCCCGCGCAGGCGCAGTCTTCCCGCGACACGATGGGCCGCCTGGAGAGGCTGGAAAACGAGATCCAGACTCTCAATCGCGCGGTGTATAAGGGCGATCGTCCTCCGGCAGGGGCCCTTCCCCCGGGGGATGCCCAAATTCAGGCTGGCACGGAAGCCCGCCTTCAGCAGCTTGAAAACGATCTGCGCGACCTGCGTGGGAAAATCGAAGAGCAGGCGTTTGAAAACAAAACCCTGCGCGCGGATCTTGAAAAATCCAGAAGCGATCTGGAGCTGCGCATGAGCGATCTGGAGCGGGGTGGAGCCCACGCATCAGGTGCTCCTGCCGTTTCAGGGGCGGAAGCGCAGGCATTTTCCGCCGCCGAGGGCGAGACACCCATGGAAAGCGCGCCTGCGGACCAGTATGGGGCGGACGCGGGCATGCCCCAGCCCACGCCTGCGGAGTCGCCTGAAGCCGGCGGCATGAAAACCACGGGCGGAAGTTTGGGGGTTCTGTCTCCCGCCGTTCCGGGCGGCAGCGCGTCAGCCTCCACGGGCGACCAGGCCGCCGCGGCCTATGAGGACGCCTTTGCGCAGCTCAAGAGCGGGCAATATGAATCAGCCGGGAAGGGGTTTGAGAGTTTCCTGGCGGGCCATCCCGATCATGTTCTGGCAGGCAACGCGCAATACTGGCTGGGCGAGACGCATTATGTGCGCGGAGATTACGAGGCCGCCGCCCGCATTTTCGCCGAAGGGTATCAGCGCTATCCCAAGGGGGCCAAGGCGCCGGACAATCTGTTGAAGCTGGGGCTGTCGCTGTCCGGGTTGCGCAACGACGCCGATGCGTGTGTGGCGCTGGCGCAGATCGCAAAGGATTTCCCCGCCGGGCCCGCGCCCGTTCTGCGCCGCGCGGAGCAGGAAATGACGCGGTTGGGTTGTTCTTAAAATTCCAGGGCGGGGTTTTTCATTTTTCTGCCTTCCCCGCGAAAGCGGGGATCGTTCTTAAAGAAGATTCACCACAGAGGACACAGAGAAGGCACAGAGGAAATAAGAGAGTCTCTGTGCCTTTCTCAGTGCGCTCTGTGTCCTCTGTGGTGAGGCTTTATTCTTGCGGAGGCAAGGATCCCCGCTTTCGCGGGGAATGCAGGTTTGTTTTCAAAAAATAGGCGTATCCCTACGCCGCCGCTTTTTTATGGACGGCGACCGCGTCGGCGCAGCGGTTGCACAGGCAGGTTGTCTCATCCACTTCGGGGAGGATCTTCCAGCAGCGCTCGCATTTCGTGCCGGGGGCTTTATCAAAATATACCTGACTGGCTTTTTCACCTCGCGGAAAAGTTACAGGCGCATCCGACACGATACAGATTTCAGCCATATCTATATTTTCAAAAACAAGTTTGTGTTCCGAAGAGACTTCAATATTAACTTTAGCTTCCAGGGATGATCCAATTTCCTTGGCTGCGCGCGCTCTTTCCAAATGACCCAACACTCTATTGCGAATATCTTTGATTTCTGTCCATTTCTTAGTCATCTCGTCATTCTCCCACTCTCCCGGAATCTCCGGAAAAGTCCGCAAATGTACGCTCGGGGTGTCCTCGAACACGCCTGCGGGGCGGTGGGACCAGGCCTCTTCCGCCGTGAAGCACAACACCGGAGCCAGCCAGGCGGTCAGGCAGGAGAAAATCTCCGCCATGACGGTGCGGGTGGCGCGGCGTTCGAACAGGTCCGGGCGGTCACAATAGAGACGGTCCTTGCGGATATCGAAGTAAAAGGAGGAGAGATCCGCATTGCAGAAATCGTGCAGGGCCTTGGACAGGCCCAGAAAATCATAGTCGTTGATATAGGCGCGGACCTTTTTATCCATCTCGTGCAGGCGGTGGAGCATGAGACGCTCCAGCTCGGGCATTTGGGAGTAGTCGCTATTTGATACTTTTTCGCTATTCGTGAATCCCTCCAGCGCACCCAGCAGGAAGCGCAATGTGTTGCGGATGCGCCGGTAGAGGTCGCCCGTGGATTTGAGGGAATCCTTGCCGATGCGGATATCCTCGGAGAAATCGGAATTCATGGTCCACAGGCGCAGGATGTCCGCGCCGTATTCCTCCATGATCTTCAGCGGGTCGACCACGTTGCCCAGGGATTTGGACATTTTATAGCCCTTCTCGTCCAGCACGAAGCCGTGGGTCAGAACGGCCTTGTAAGGCGCGCGCCCGCGCGTGCCGCAGGATTCCAGGAGGGAGGAATGAAACCAGCCCCGGTGCTGGTCCGAGCCTTCGAGGTAGAGATCCGCGCGCTCCACGCCCGCATAGGCGGGCCAGGTTTCGGAATCCTCGACCACGAACGCGTGGGTGGAGCCGGATTCAAACCACACATCCACGATGTCGAAGACCTGTTCGTAGTCTTCCGGATTGTAATCCGTCCCGAGGAAATCGGAGGCCGGGCGCGCCCACCAGGCATCCGCGCCTTCTTCTTCGAAAATATCAGCGATGCGCTCCAGGACTTTGGAATATTTGATGATTTCGCCGTCGGACTTGCGGACGAACAGCGCGATCGGCACGCCCCACGCGCGCTGGCGCGAGATGCACCAGTCGGGGCGGTTTTCGATCATCGAGCGGATGCGCGCCTGTCCCTTGCCGGGGATCCATTGCGTTTCGGAGATGGCTTGAAGGGCCGTCTTGCGCAGATCGTTGTTCTCCATGGAGATAAACCATTGGGGCGTCGTGCGGAAAATCACCGGGGCGCCGGAGCGCCATGAATGCGGGTATTCATGCCGGACCAAGCCCTTGGCCAGCAATGCGCCCGCCTCGTCCAGCGCCTTGATGACGGCGAAGTTGCCCTGTCCCATCTCGCCCTTTTGGGTGTAGACCTCAAGCCCTGCGAACAGCGGCACGTGCGGGCGGAATTTCCCGTCGTCGGTGACGTTATCGGTGACTTCGATGCCATTGGCGACCCCGAGGTAAAAGTCGTCTTCCCCGTGGCCGGGCGCGGTGTGGACGAAGCCCGTTCCGGCGTCCTCGGTGACGAAATCCCCGGCCAGCAGCGGCACATCAAAATCATAGCCCTGTCCGCGCAGGGGATGGGCGGCGACGCTTCCGGCCAGGTCGGCGCCCTTCAATGTTCCCAGAAGCTCCCAGTGTTCGATTTTCGCCTGGGTCTTTACGGACTCTGCGAGAGAGGTCGCGATGACGAGCTTTCTGCCCCCCTCACCCTGGCCCTCTCCCCCTGGGGGAGAAGGCAAGAAATAGACACCATATTCGACATTGTCGCCATAAGCCAAAGCCCGGTTGGAGGGCAGGGTCCAGGGCGTGGTCGTCCAGATGACGATGGATGCCCCCTCCAGCAGGGGATGGGCGGCCTTCATGACCGGAAACTTCACCCAGACGGTGATGGATTTGTGCTCCTTGTACTCGACTTCGGCCACGGCCAGCGCGGTTTTCTCCACCACG
>JAIOYC010000004.1 GCA_021741325.1 Alphaproteobacteria bacterium | reverse complement strand
GGCCGCTTTTTCCGATTCCCGCGACGATCAGGCGCCCGGCGTGTTTTTCTTTCATCGCATGGACTGCCCCCACTGCCTGTGTAAAGGAATCGTCTATGCTGCGGGCCAGCTGCGCCAGCCCCTCGGTCTCTGTCTCCAGGACCCGGCGGGCGGCGGCGATGTCGTCAGGAGGATTTCGCGTATTCATGGGGCGTATATAACACCTCCCGGATAAAATGGCGAGAATGCTTGACGTCAGAAATTAATATCGCTAATAATTTCTTAAATGCCATAAAATGAAAGACCTTGCATGAAAAAATCTCTCATTGCCGGATTTGGAGAAAAATCTCTTGCGGCTCCATCTTTGCCGATCAATCCTGAGGATATTCCTATGGATCTGGAAACGGAGAGATTTTTTATAGCTGAATTTATTGCCGATCTACGGCAAAAAAAAGAAGAGGGTTGTCCACTTATCTATACATGCTCTTGCGGGCAATGTATCGGCAAACTGACTATGGCGGATTTATATGGCCAAGCTTTGGCAGGAGTGGGTCATGGTAAAAAATTAACCGAGGATTATTTATTTTTTATAAAAGACTATGCGCGCGATCAAAATCTTTCCCCTAAAGAATTGGCTGAACGGCAAAAGGCCGAAAATCAGGTTTTAAAAATCTCAGGAAATTCCGATAAAGTGAGAACGCTGGAATAATCTTTTTTTCAATGCTCGAAAATATCGATATTCAGCCATCCCGCTAAGTCCAGCTCCGCGCGTACCGGCAGGAAGTCAAAGCAGCGTTGTGCCAGATCCAGGCGCTTCTCCCGCCGTAGCATGACGCTCAGCGCGTCCCGCAGGCGGTGGAGATGGAAAACGTCGTTGGCCGCGTAGAGGAGCTGGTCCTCGCTTAAATCATCGCGCCCCCAGTCAGAGGATTGTTGCTGTTTATTCAGCTCCACCCCCAAGAGCTCGCGGCATATATCCCGCAGCCCGTGCCTGTCTGTATAGGTCCGCACCAGGCGGGAGGCCGTGCGCGTACAAAAGACGGGCGCGCAGTCGATGCCGAGGCAATGGCGGATAATCGCGATGTCGAAGCGCGCATAATGAAAAATTTTGGTGATGGCCGTATTGGCCAGCAGTTTTTTCAACCGGGGCGCATCATAGGCGGAGCGGTCGAGCTGAACGATATGGGCCGTGCCGTCACCCGCCGAGAGTTGCACGAGGCAGAGCGGGTCGCGTCCGGGGACAAGGCCGAGAGTTTCGGTGTCGATGGCCACGCTGTCGCCGAAATCCAGGCCTGAAGGTAGGTCGTGCTTATGGAGTGTGATGGTCATGAAACAAATTCCCAGCGCCGCCGTTTCCGGATACTCATCGTCATTCACGCCACGCCAGCGCTATATAAAGCGTGGTGCCCAGAAGAGGACTCGAACCTCCACAGTATTACTACCACAGATACCTGAAACCTGCGCGTCTACCAATTCCGCCATCTGGGCGCGGTGTGTCTTTCGTTACGTTTAAAGACAACAGGAGAACTAGGTATATTACTCGCCGCCGGATGTCAAACAAACACTCACATCTAAAATAACTCTTTCCTTCCGGCATTTTTTTAGGGATCATACGGGAATGAAAATTCTTATCGCAGACCGGGATGAGGCGTCCTCCCAATTTATAAAAAACACCCTGACGGCCGCGGGCCATACAGTGGATGTCGAGGGCGACAAAAACAAGGCGCTCGAGCGCCTTGCATCCCAGGCGTATGATGTGGTGTTTCTGGATCCTGCTCCGCTGACCAGCGCGCGGCCTGTCGTGTTGAATATAAGGCGCGGCGTCCAAAATTATCCTTATATGGTCCTTTTGTCCTCTGAAGAAAGAGCGCAGGAAGACGCTATCAAGGCGGGAACGAACGATATCCTGCTGAAGCCTGTGGATCCGGCGCTTTTGCAGGAAGTGGCCGACAACGCCAGCCGTTTTATAAAGCTGGTTCAGCATCTGGGGGATGATTCGGAAGATTTTCCAAGCGCTGGAGGAGTGATCGCCAAATCGGCTTTCAACCAGCTTTTCCTGTCTGCGATCGACCGGGCCGATCGTTATGGGGAGCGTACATGCCTGCTGTTTATCAGCATGAATAATTACGGGGAAATTTTACAGCTGGATGGCCGTTATTCGGCGGATTATGCAGTAGCCAAACTGTGCCGTCACCTGGTCCATCTGCGTCGCCAGAGCGATATTATTGGGCAAACCGGGAAAAATGAATATGTCCTTTTGCTCCAGCGGCCGATTTATGAAACCGAACCGCTGGAAGCTGCGGCGCGCTTTGCGGAAGCATTTGCGAAATATGAAATCAACGATCCGGCGGTCCATTTTCCCGTTCAAATCCGGGTGGAGCTCGTTCAGCTGCCTGTAGGCTCCCAGCTTGTGGAGCACGTGCTTACGATCAATAACAAGTCTGCGGCTTAACCTCTTTGGTCTCTGGGCGCCCTTTTATAAAGCAGTTCATGAGCGTACGCTGAAGGAATTAGGAAAAAATTCCTTGACATTTCCATTCCTCTCCTTCATTCTTGACTCATAACGCCTGGAGTCTGTTCCGGGTTCGCCGCTGGTCTTTCGTAAGAAGGATCGCGGCTTTTTTATGGTCTTTTAAACAACAAGGAGATTGTTCATGACAACTTTTTTGCCCCGCGATTCCAACAATACCCCCATTCCGGTCCTGCGTTTCCGCTCCGGCGGCGCGCACAGTCTCAGCGCAAGCGGCAGTTCTACGCGCAACGCCACGGCCTTTGATGCTGGCACACGGGTGATCGGGGTATATGCGGACGTTCCCGTTTATATCAATTTCGGCGGATTGTCGGTGACGGCGACGGCCACGGATCATTATTTCCCCGCCGGGCTCTACTATGATGTGGCCATCGGAGGTGAGGAAACCGCGCACCACACCCATATCGCCGTTTTGGCGGCTGAGGGTAGCGGGGCCGTGTATGTATCCGAGAAAGTCTAAATTGGCCAGAATGAGGCAAAAGGGGCGTAAGGGTTTTACAATGAGAATCCTTCGCCCAGATAGACGCGGCGTACGTCCTTGTGATTGACGATTTCCTCAGGCACGCCTTCCATCAGGACCTTCCCGTCATGGAGGATGCAGGCCCGGTCCACAATCCCCAGGCAATCCCGGACATTATGATCGGTGATCAGAACGCCGATGCCCCGGGTTTTAAGATGGGAGATCAGGGCGCGGATCTCGCTGACCGCGATCGGATCGATCCCGGCCAACGGTTCATCCAGCAGGATAAAATCGGGACGCGACGCCAGCGCGCGGGCGATTTCCAACCGTCGCCGTTCTCCGCCAGAGAGTGCGACCGCCGAGGTGCGGCGGAGATGTTCGATCCCGAATTCGGCCATCAGATCCTCAAGAAGAAGCTCGTGATCGGCTTTCTCGATTTTCAGGGTTTCCAGGACCGCGCGTAAATTATCCTCCACGTTCAATCCGCGGAAAACGGAAGATTCCTGGGGCAGGTACCCAATCCCCAGCCGCGCGCGTCGGTACATGGGCAGAGCTGTGATGTCTTGCCCGTCCAGCATGATCGTACCGCCGTCCGGTTCAATCAGGCCCGTCACCATATAAAAGCAGGTGGTCTTGCCCGCGCCGTTGGGACCGAGCAGAGCCACGGCTTCGCCCCGGTTGACCGAAAAACTTACGTCGCGCAGGACCGGGCGTTTTTTATAGCTTTTGGAGAGGTGCTGAACACTCAGTCCCCGGGGAACTTCTTTCAGGCGGTTGCGAGGGGATGAGGCCATGGGATTAACCTAATTTATCCGGCTGAGTGCGAGACGGATACCCAGGAGAATTAAAAGCCCGCCGCACGCCCGTTCTATCCAATGTGAGAGGGATAAAAACCAGGCCTTTACGCGGTGATCGGTTAGGAAAAGGGCTACCATCGAAAACCAGATAATCTCTCCGGCCACCGAGGTCAAGCCGTACAGGGCAAGAAGCCCGGGCGGCATGTCCGGGGTGATGAATTGGGAGTACACCGCCGTGAAGAAAATCGCAGCCTTGGGGTTGAGAAGATTGGTAAGGATTCCATTCCACACTAAGGTTTTGGTTTCAGGAGGGTCGTGGGGACCGCTTTCCGATTTCTCCAAAGGCCCCATTGTGGCAGTGTTCTTCTGACGGATACGCAGGCCTTGGATGCCCATATAGACCAGATAGGCGGCACCCGTATATTTAAGGATGCTGAATGTCAGGGCGGAACGGGAAACCAGAACCGCGATCCCGCCCAGGACCAGCAGCACATGCACGCCGACCCCCAGCCCCAGCCCGACGGCGGTTAAAATCGCGCTGCGCCTCCCGTGGGCTACCGCGCTGCGCACCGTCATCGCAAAGGCGGGCCCCGGCCAGACGATCGCCGCCGCGTTGACGGATGCGAAGAGCAGCCATTTTAGAAAAATGTCCATCAGAATATCCAGTGTATGCGCCCGTTGCTTTGCGGACGCCTTTCTTTGTCCGCCAAAACCCCCGGTCTGTCAAGTTTTGCCGGAGGAGGATGCGCGGATCAGGACGGCGTGGAATCCGGTTGTTGCGCGGAAAAAGAAGGTGCGGAAGCGGGCAAAATACCCTTGATCCGCATTCCGGGCTTGAGGGCGCTGCCCGGATCGTAAGCCAGCGTCGCGGCCTGCCCCTTCATCAGGACGGCCTCGCTCAGGGAATTTTCGCCGTGGAAGTTGAATTCCATGCCTTGCGTACGGCCCCATTCGACAAGACGCCCCATTTCCTCAAGCTGATACCACTGGTCGGAAGGATCTCCGCCGTCCGGTCTTCCCCCACATAGATCAGCAGCTTGTTGCCCTCGGCGATGCTTTTCCAGGCGGGATTGCCAATGTCGTACTCTCCATAGCGAAGATTGTCATATTATGAAGATTTCGTATTTTTGTCAAAATATTTTATGGCCGGCTTCTTTTCCTTACGAACACCCGAGCCTCTGTCTTGACGCTGTGTCCCCGGTTCCCTAAGAATGCCGTGCATGTCATCCCTCGCCCATATTCTCTCCGGTGTTGTCGCAGCGGCCTTTGAGGCCGAAGGGCTTTCGACGGCCTTCGGCGTGGTGAGGGTTTCGGATCGTCCTGATCTGGCGCAGTTTCAGTGCAACGGTGCGCTGGCTGCGGCGAAAAGCGCCGGAAAAAATCCCCGGGAGGTCGCCCAGGCGATTGTTGTTCGCCTGAAGGAAAATCAGGATTTTTCCCGAATCGAAATTGCCGGCCCGGGCTTCATCAATCTGGATATCACCGATGAAACCCTCTCCCGCTATCTTTCGGAAACTGCGGGTGACGGGCGCTGGGGCGTACCCACAATAATATCAGGAGAGACAATTGTTCTCGATTACGGAGGGCCGAACATTGCCAAGCCCATGCATGTAGGACATCTGCGCGCGTCGATCATTGGAGATTCCCTGCGCCGGATTTGCCTGTTTGCGGGCTATCGTACGCTGGGGGATGTCCATTTAGGCGATTGGGGTCTGCCGATGGGGCAGATTTTGGCCGAGCTGGAAACACGTTATCCGGAATGGCCGTATTTTGATGACGCGTACAGAGGCCCGTACCCTGCGGAAAGTCCGGTTACCATGGACGATCTGGAGGAAATTTACCCAGCCGCTTCCCAAGCGTGCAAGCTGGACGAGGGGCGTATGGAGCGGGCTCGCCTTGCGACCCGGGATTTGCAAAATGGCCGCGCGGGTTATCGTGCGCTTTGGGAGCATTTTATCAATGTATCCGTGGCCGGCATGCAAGCCAATTTTAGAGCGCTGGGAGTACATTTCGACCTCTGGAAGGGGGAGGCAAGCGTACACGAGCTTATTGCCCCTATGATCGAAGATCTCCGGGAAAAAGGCTTGGCCCGTGAAAGCGATGGCGCCTTGGTTGTTGAGGTGGGTGAGGAGAGCGACAAAAAAGAATTTCCGCCCCTCATTCTCACGAAACGCGATGGCGCCGTTATGTACGGCACGACTGATTTAGCCACGATTGTAGAACGCGTACGGGATTATAACCCCTTCAGGATTATCTATGTCGTGGACCAACGGCAGTTCCTGCATTTCGAGCAGGTTTTTCGGGCTGCCCGGCTGGGGGGGATTGTCTCCAATCCTGAAACTCTGGTGCACGCCGGCTTTGGGACCATGAATGGGCCCGACGGCAAGCCTTTCAAGACCCGCGTCGGAGGGGTCATGAAACTGGAAGACTTGATCACCGGAGGAATAGATAAAGCTCTTGCCCGGCTGAACGAGGCCGAGCTGGCCGCGGATATGGATGAGAAGGAACGCCAGGAGGTTGCTCGTAAGGTTGCGGTGGCAGCCCTTAAATTCGCAGATCTTCAGAACAACCGGCTCTCGGATTATATTTTCGATCTGGACCGCATGACCTCTTTTGAGGGTAAAACAGGTCCTTATCTCCTTTATCAGGCTGTACGCATTCAATCACTTTTGCGCAAGGCGGATCTGCCGGAGGGCGGTAATTCCGCTCTGAGAGATCCCCAGAAGGCCGGAATTTCTCTCTCTTCCGCTGATCGACCCTTGGCGCTTTTGCTGGCGGAGTTTCCAGATCATTTCGATGCGGCCCTGAGGAATTATACCCCTCATATTCTATGTGATTATGCTTTCCGGCTGGCCCAGGAATTCAGCTCTTTCTACGGAAACTGTCATATTCTCTCGGAGAAGAATAATGACGTACGGGCCGGGCGTCTGGCACTGTGCGAACTCACCCTGGGTAGGCTTTTACTCGTTTTAGATCTTTTGGGCATCGAGATCCCCGCCCGCATGTAATCTTCCGTTTGTATAGAGTTCTTCGAACCCGAAAAAGCAGTTGCCGCCGCCGAAATTTTCGGCTAATAACGGCCAAATGCTTGGAATTGAAACCGTAAAAATTACTCCTTTGCTGTTGAAGACCCTGTGTGGGTTGGATCAATTCAAAGGATATTGGGCAGGCTTGGAGGAACATACCACCAGCCTGCATCTCCTGGCGGATGTGGCCGCCTATGGCCAGGAATTTAGAAGCTCTCTGGCCGCGCTCAAAGACAGGGATTTGACTCCTGATATTATCCAGCGTCTTCATGCTGGCCTGCACGGCGAAAAAGAGCCCAGTCCCTTCAGGATAAAGCCGCTCGTCCTTTCCGAAAATGAAGCGGCTCCAAGTTTGGAGACTGCAGATCCTGAGGACGTATTAATCCTGACGGGTAAATTGGCGGGATGGGTGAATGAGGCGTTACGGCAGGGAGAGATTCATCCTCTCATTATTGCAGGCGTCTTTTCTTGCGTATTTTTGCAAATATCACCCTTTGCGGATAGAAACCACACGCTTTTGCAGCTTTTGATCACAATCATTATGCTCAAGGCGGGTTATGCCTATGCCCCCTACCTTTCTCTTCAACCGCTTGTAAAGGCCCGTAAAGGGGAATTTTATGAGGCTATGAAATCTCAACAGGATCTCTTATCCCAAGAAAAAACAGACTGGTCGGCCTGGATTAATTTTTTTTTCTCTCTTTTAGCGGAACAACAAAACCGACTGCGGGAGCGCCTTGTTCAGGATAAGGGCGTGCTGGCCTCCACTCCCGGTCTGTCTGGCAAAGTTATGGATCTTTTCCGGGATCACAGACGTCTTCAGATGAAAGAAATTGAAAAACTCACCGGGGCGCGACGCTCGACATTGAAGCTCAGGCTTGGGGAGTTGGTGGAAGCGGGGTATTTGCGTCGTTACGGGCAGGCCCGTTCCACTTGGTATGCCTTGATGTAAGGGAAAGGTTTTATGATGCCCTGGGAGTCCTCTCTTGAAGACCATGTACGCGCTACGTTGGCCGAAGATTTAGGTGAGAGCGGAGATGTTACATCGACTCTTGTCATCCCTCCCGACGCGCGGGCGCGGGTCGCTCTTGTCAGCCGTGCGGAAGGCGTTCTGGCCGGAATGGACGCCGTACGCTGCGCCTTTAATTTGCAAGGAGGAAAAGACATACAGATGGACTCTTTCCTGAGCGACGGGGATAAGATGCTTCCCGGTACTGTTCTCGCCCGCATTGAGGGCTTAGCGCGCAGGCTTCTGGAAACGGAACGCACCGCGCTGAATTTTTTGACCCATATGTCTGGGATCGCGACCTTGACCCATCAATACGTACAGATGGTTTCTCATACCAAGGCGCGTATACGGGATACGCGGAAAACTCTTCCTAGCCTGCGTATGCTTCAAAAGCAGGCTGTACGGGCGGGCGGGGGAATAAATCACCGCTTCGGTCTGGGAGATGCGATTTTGATCAAGGACAACCACATCGCCATGGCGGGAGGAATAGAGCCTGTTTTGAGGGCTTTAGGCAATCGTAGAAATAAAGCTCTTCCGGTGGAGATCGAAGTGGATACACTGGAACAGTTATCCAGCCTTCTGGATCATCTGCCTGGTCAAGGCAGTGATATTGCCGTTTTGTTGGATAATATGGATGTTTCTACCTTGCGGGAGGCCGTACGTCTCGTCGACGGACGAATTCTCACCGAGGCTTCCGGGGGAATAAACATCAACACCGTTCAGGCCGTGGCCGAAACCGGCGTTGATTTTATAGCGGTGGGTGCCTTGACGCACAGTGCTCCAGCCTTGGATATAGGACTGGATTTTGAATAGGAGGGCGGTGCGCAGTCTTATTCCGCAGCGGAGTCGTGGATTTTTCGGGCATGCTGACTCGCGCCTTTGAGCTCATCGGCGATCAGGAATGCCAGCTCCAGCGCCTGATTCGCATTTAATCGTGGGTCGCAGTGGGTATGATAGCGGCTGGAGAGATCTTCATCCGTAATATCCTGAGCGCCCCCGACGCATTCGGTCACGTTCTGCCCCGTCATTTCGAAATGCACTCCGCCTGGATGGGTTCCTTCGGCCTTGTGAACGGCAAAAAATCCTTTGACCTCGTCCAGAATATGATCGAAGCGGCGTGTTTTATAGCCGCTGGAAGAAGTAAGAGTGTTGCCGTGCATGGGATCGCAGGACCAGACCACGCTGCGTCCTTCACGCTGAATGGCACGTACAAGCGGCGGCAGTTTTTCCAGCACCTGATCTTGCCCCATGCGAGCGATCAAGGTCAGCCGTCCGGGGATATTTTCTGGGTTTAGAGCATCGGTCAGTCGCAAAAGCTCATCGGGGCTCAGCGAGGGAGAGCATTTCAAGCCCAGCGGGTTTTTAATGCCACGGACGAATTCAATCTGCGCATGGTCTTCCTGATGCGTACGCGCCCCGATCCACAGCAGATGAGCCGACGTGTCGTACCATTCTCCTGTCAGGCTGTCGGTGCGGGTCATGGCCTCTTCATAATTGAGCAAAAGGGCCTCATGGGAGGTATAAAACGCTGTCTGGCGCAATTCGGGCACAGTGTCGCCGGTTACGCCGCACGCGGCCATGAAGCGCAACGCTTCGTCGATTCGACTGGCCAAATCCTCGTAGCGCGCTCCTAGCGGGCTATCTTTGATAAAATCCAGGTTCCAGCCGTGAACGCGGTTAAGATCCGCATATCCCCCCATCGCGAAAGCGCGGAGAAGGTTCAGGGTACTGGCCGATTGGTGATACGATTTCAGCATTCGCTCGGGATCATGCCGACGGGATTCGGCTGTGAATTCAAGGCCATTAATGTTATCGCCGCGATAGCTCGGAAGAGTGAGGCCATTTTGCGTTTCCGTGTCACTGGAGCGGGGTTTGGCGAACTGTCCGGCGATTCGTCCGACTTTTACGACGGGCAGAGACCCGGCATAGGTCAGAACCACGGACATCTGGAGAATCACCCGGAATGTGTCGCGAATTTTGCTGGCGTTGAATTCCGCAAAACTCTCGGCGCAATCGCCCCCTTGGAGCAAAAAAGCCTTTCCTTCGGCCACGCGGGCCAATTTTTCCTGAAGACTGCGCGCTTCCCCGGCAAACACCAGTGGAGGAAGGCCGGAAAGCTGCTTTTCCGCGGTGTTCAAGGCTTCAGAGTTCTCATAGGCGGGCAGTTGCCGGGCGGGCTTTTTCCGCCAGCCCGCGGGAGTCCATTGATTATACGTCAAATTCATTAATATCCTCGTAAGATTTTATGCCTTAGACTAAAATCAGGGCCGGGGCGAAAGTGTAGTCATAGAACCGCTTCCCTGAAAAAGCCACTGAAAAACAAAATCGGATGAAGAACAAAACCCTTTTAAATATGCCGCCGGCCAACGCTGTGCGCCTATGGCTGCGCACACTGGATCGAATTGCGGATTGGGCAGAGGACGTGCGCCAGGAGATCGACTGGCCCAAACACCCTGTTTTCAACCTTTTGATTGAGAAGGCAGGAGCGGATCTAAATAGATCCTTACCCGTCTTTAAAGATCCTGCGCCTATATTCGAGAATTGGTCCAAAGGGGTGGCAGGTCCCTCGCTTATTGCGCTAGCTGTTGCGGGAGTAACGGATCTGCGTATACCCCTGTCTCCAAAGAATGCGGGGCCTTTGCTCACCGCGGCTCTTCTGGGAGAGGTGCCCAATGCCTCACCTTATCATAACAGTCTTCATTATCGGAAGGTCCTGTTGCAAATGCTGCGGATGATCGCGGCGCATAACGAGATTTACGAGGATACGCCACGGGCACTGGGTCCGCGGCAGACTGTCTCGCTCATGGTCGCGGCCTGCATTCACGATCTGGATCATGACGGACAAGGTAATACAGTAGGAGGCGTCCATGAACCCGGACGTTTGGAACGCCGTTCCTTCGAGCTGGCCGCTTCCTATCTCAGGGCTTCTGGACTGGATGATTCCACAGAGCTGGAAGCATTGAAGATCATGTTGCTGTGTACGGATGTAAGCCCCCTGAACAGCCGCTCCAACCCCATTCATCAGGCAAAGGCCGCCTATCGTTTTCATTTTTTGGACGGGCAGGGGGCAGATCCGGGCGCGCTTAAGCTGAACCCAGAACTGGAGCGCTTGCGGAGCGATTCCATGCTGGCACAGATGTGCCTGGTGCTGCACGAGGCCGATATAGCAACTTCGGCGGGGGTTTCTTACGAGATCACCAAGGAGGAAACAATTCTGTTTCGCCGAGAATTGGGCCGAAACGATGCTTGTCCAGAGCATGTGCTAGATTTTTTGAATCTAGTTTGTCATCGGCAATTCCTTACCGACGCGGGGCAGAAACTTTATGGCGCCGCTATGGCCCGCATATATGCTCTGGCGGAGGCGGATTTCAAGGCAGGGAATTTGCGCTTTGAAGATTCTGCCTAGTCAGGGAAGATATTGATTCCCTAATAGCTATGTTTTTATTACACAAAAAAGCCCGCCATTGGCGGGCTTTCCTGAATTCAAAAGTCAGAAAAATCCTAACGGCCCGTGACTTCGGAGTCCGCGTCTTCCAGCGTGCCTTCCATCGTCGTGAACAGAGCCGTCAGGTCATCCCCGAACGTGAACACGACCGAAGCGATCGCAAGCGAGATACCGGCGGCAATCAGGCCGTATTCGATGGCCGTTGCGCCGTTTTCATCGCGCAGATATGCTTCTCTGAAGGCATAAAGTTTCTTGAACATACTAGTTTCTCCTTTTTGAGTTGATATTCCGGTCTAACCCACGCCCCGGGGATACCGGGGCTTCAACCGTCATATATACAGGCTATCGTGATTTGATTTAAAGGTGGGTAAAGTTTACACAGCATTTTATTAGTATCTCAATATTGTGTTGTCGGCAAGAGGCAATATATGTGGGCAAGGGAATCCTTATTCAGGCGAGATTTCGTCCCTCCCGGTTTCCTGGACGGACGCAAAGCCATCGCGATCTAGTTTAATGTTGCCGGTGATTTCCGGCCCCCAGCGCTCTAGAAGTTCTTCCTTGCGCTTTTGTATAGCTGTCATGCGCATAATGCCTTTTTGGTGCAGAAGACTGGAAATGATTCCGGACATGGCCCAATCCAGCAAGTAGCCGATGGCCGCTGCCATATAAATAGCGACAATAACCTTGGGGGAGGATATGAGGGTAATGGCTCTGTCAAATCCCCCCCCCTGTCCCCACAGATGGAAGAGAAACGGAGAGCACCCCGCCAAATTCATGGCCCCTACCGTGATCGCCTGTGCCTTTCCACGCGTACGGTCGACATATAAAACCATAAGGGTGGGTAGCATTCCTATAGTCAACATGAAGGTTGTGGGCATAAACATGGCCCCCATGAGGGCAAAAATAATTAGGAAAGCGCGCGACTGCCACTGCGACTTTTCTTTTTTTCTCTTTCGAGAAGCGGATTTTTCCTGGAGTTCCGAGTTTGACATGGCTCTAGAATAAGGGGGCTTTGTTCACAAAAAAGGCAAAAGATACGAAGGAAATTACAATAATTGCTATTGCAATCGCAATTCCTGCTGATATGCGGCGACCGGTCGCTCGCGCGAAGGTATTTCTATCTTGAAGCTCTCGCGTTAGGCTTTTTTCCTCGGATAGAAGGAACGCATACTCTGCCCCAGCAGCCTGAAAGCTGCTGTAATCTCTACTGATGATTTCGGAATTTGCAAGAGCGTTTAGCATTTTGATCAGGGAGCCCGTCTCCGCGAATTGCTCCACATCTTTTTTGACTTTCTGTTGCATTACGCGATCATGAAAGCGCTCGTACACAGGAGCTAAAAACTCTATGAATGCCTTGCTGATCGACGGGAACGGCTCCATATCATATCGTTTTTGTATAGCTGCAAGGCATTTAAGGTTCCCCAAAATGTATTTGTATTTTTCTGGAGTGCCCAGATCATGAAGGAAGGGGTCAATCGTCTTTGGGTCTACTACCGAAAGAAATGCGACGCTGTGGCGGTCCAAAAACAGGGGTTTGGCTTTATTCTCCTTGCAAAGCTTTTCAAGAATTCGAATCATCTCTTCCGCATTATGGACAAGATAATTTGTAAATTTATCACTGAGACAGTGAGCTTCAGGGCAAAGCTCGTAGAGGCAACGCTCGAGCCCAAAACCGATTTTTGTATTCCGGATAAAATTTCTGCAGCTTTCAAATTTTGGAACCAAGGCCCCGACATCAAGATTTTTATCTCTTCTGGCCGAAATCCAGCTTAGAACCGTGGATTCGCGAACGAGCTCAATAAAAGGGCTCGGATCTTTTTTTTGAATCAGATCCTGTGCCAATGCGCGTCCAAAACCGTCCGGCCTGAGCCGGAGATTCTTATATTGGACGGGGGCGTTCTCGTCCAGGAGAGGTCGCAGGCGCGCCATGAGCTTGTGTTCATAGCCGGGTGCTTTATTGTCAGTCATGGAATGGCTAATGGCCAACCGGACCTCTTCAGCAGCCTCTTCGTTTTCCAGGCAGCGCTGGATCCATTGATCCATTTCTCCATTTTCAAGAATCTTCACGGCTTCAGAAGGCTCCGCCTGCATGTCGGCCAGCAAAAAGGGCAGGAAAAAATATTTGCGTCCCATAAAGGTCAGGGCTCGCGAGGCTTTTTTGGGACGTGTCACTTGTTTCGGGCTGAGCCGCCGTCCATCCAGCCAGATCATGATATCATCTATGGTCCAACGCTCGTTCTCCTGATCATGAAGCACACCCCGCAGAAGTTCCAACAGCGAACCCTTGAACCGGTCTTTTCCGGTTAGCGCGATATAGCTGCTATGCTCTATTTTGCAGCGGATAATCTCCTCGTCGCTCATCTTGGCCAGCGGATCATTTACCCGCAAGAGTACGGCCAGGGTAACCCCGAAGGCATAGATATCGTCAGCCAGAGAACCTTGACCGCGGCCGATGGAGCTGGCCAGAGCCCGAGGAATGGTTTCGTACAGCACGGGCTGCGCCCAAGACGGCGGCAAAGAGAGGCAGTCTCCCAGCATGATCGGAGTTTTTTTTAGGGCTCCTCCATCGTAGATATTGGTGGCGCGTATGGAGCCATGGACAAAATCCCGATTCCTGAAATCCTGAAGGATCTCGATCATAGGCCGGATGAAACATGCCATGGCTTCTTCTGGCCGCCAGCCGAGCGCGGCAGGCGGGCCATCTTCAAGAATTTTTTGGCCCAGCACGTCCCGGTAGATGAAAATCTGACGTTCTTGTGCAGCCGGTGGCCAATAGACGACGCCTTTGTCAACCAAGGGGACCAACGAAGAGTTTCTCACATTGGCGTAATGAGAGGTGCTGCCAGTCCGCGGGATCAGGGAGGGTTCGCAAACCAGAACGAAAAAATTGCCTTCAAATTTTTCAGTGCCTCGGGCGGCATAGGCTTTGATGGGGCCAGTATCGTACTGCTTCAGTGGGGTGTCCTGATAAATCTCCAAGTCCTTTTTGTAAATCACCGGCAGAGCTTTCCGGCCAGGGTTCTGGATTTTTTCTCCGGCTTTGCCCGGCGGATCATCAGTGGAAGGGCGGTCTACCATAAAAATCCGGATGGATAGAGGAAGAAGATCGACGTAGAAGACTCCTAATTATCCTCCAACGGGCCTTCCTTGTAAACTCACCTCCGGGGCGATTCCATATGCGGTAAAACAACTTTGCATCACAGTTGAACAGAAAGATGATTGAAACATATTGATTTTTTCGGGACTTTTTTTATAGTGCGGCAAGCCGTCAACATCGAATCCGACAGGATCCGCGCCCATGAAACTGATTACGGGAAATTCAAATCGTCCGCTGGGCGAAGCCATCTCGGCGTATCTTGACCTTCCCTTGACACAGGCGAACATCAAGCGCTTTTCCGACATGGAAGTCTTTGTGGAGATTATGGATAACATCCGCGGCGAGGATGTATTTTTTATTCAATCCACTTCGTATCCCGCCAACGACAACCTCATGGAGCTCCTGATCGCCATGGATGCGCTCAAACGTGGTTCCGCCAGACGAATCACTGCGGTAATTCCTTATTTCGGTTATGCGCGCCAGGATCGTAAAACCGGAGGTCGCACGCCTATTTCCGCGAAGCTTGTTGCTGATCTGATCACCGCGTCGGGCGCGGACAGGGTTCTGACCATGGAACTCCATGCCGGTCAGATCCAGGGATTTTTCAATATCCCGGTCGATAATCTGATTGTGGCGCCCGTGTTCGTGCCCCAGATCAAAACAAAATTCGCGGGCGAGGATCTCTGCATCGTTTCCCCCGATGTGGGTGGTGTGGTGCGCGCAAGGGCTTTGGCGAAGCGCCTGGATTCGGATTTGGCTATCATCGATAAACGCCGAGAGCGGGCGGGAGAATCCGAAGTCATGCATGTAATCGGCGATGTGAAGGGCAAGGTATGCCTTCTGGTCGACGATATTGTGGATTCCGGGGGGACTCTTTGTAACGCCGCTCAGGCCCTCAAGGATCAAGGGGCGAAGAAAGTCTATGCTTATGTCGTACACGGTGTGCTTTCCGGAGAGGCTGTGGCGCGAATTTCGGCATCCCCGCTGGAAAAACTCGTGATTACTGACAGCATTCTTGCCACTGAAACAATGCGTTCGTCCCCGGCGATCGAGGTGTTGACGGTGGCCCCCCTGATTGGTGAAGCCATCCGCCGCACCAGCGAGGAGCGCTCCATCTCGGCCCTTTTCCGTTAGGGTATCAGGTATGCCTATGGACCAGGATACCCTCGAGGCCCTTCTCCGCACCGGATTTCCGGACGCGAAGATTATTATCGAGGATCTGCGCGGGGACGGGGACCATTACGCGGCCACGATCATTTCCACCGCCTTCAAGGGGAAAAGCCGGGTCCAACAGCACCAGATGGTCTATGACGCCATGCAGGGTAAAATGGGCGGAGAGCTTCATGCCCTGGCTTTGCGGACTGGCTTGCCGGAAGAAAAAAATTGACATAGCTGTTTTATTTTTTATAAATTTTTTCCGTATTCAAAAATCCTGATTATCACTCAAGATTTTTGCTTAAAACTAAGAACAAAGAGGCTCTCTGTGACTGGCTTTAATGGAAATTTACCCGGATCCTTCGGCGCGCAAAAAAGCGGAACAAAAATTCTTCTTTCTGCGGTCGACCAGCAGGTTGTTGACTGTTTTCAAAGAGATGCCCGACATCTTAAGGATTGTTTTGATTCATACGGGGAGAATAATAAGAAGCTCGTTTCCCATGTGGGTATGCGCGACTGGTGCCAAAAGCAATTTGGGCCTTACAACTAAGCAAGCTTTCAAATGTAAAACGGAGCAGCCGGAATATGCATTGACGCAGACCGGCTCGACGTTGCAGGATGGCTCTGGATTTCCTTCAGCCATGTAGAGAAAAAACTATGACACAAGCCGCTTTTGAGCAAATTCAGGGATATCTTGATAATAATGATGTCGTGCTCTTCATGAAAGGCACGGCGGGGCAGCCCCAATGCGGCTTTTCCTATACGGTGTCTCAAATTCTCTCGGGCCTGGGGGTTTCTTTCCGGGACGTGAATATTCTGGAAGAGCAAGAAGTTCGCCTGCATATGAAGGATTTCAGCCAGTGGCCTACATTCCCCCAGCTCTTTGTAAAAGGCGAGCTTGTGGGCGGCTGCGACATTGTGCGCGAGATGGCCGCCGAGGGCGAGCTGCAGGCTTTGCTTGATGAAAAAGGCATTGCGTACAATAAGAGCGCAGCCTGATCTTTCTGAAAAGGCAGGCGTATCGTGCCGGATCTGAATGAAGATTTCACAAAAGAGGTGGCCTTGAAAAGCACGGACGACACTTCGGGCCATACGATCTGCCATTAGGCTTCGCAAAATTGATGGAAGCCATTTCTAGTAATCCCTTGGAACATGTGACGATCTTGGGCATGAAATGAAGTCTATGTTCCCGAAAGCGTGGGATTATGATTATCGCGGTGGGCCAGGCATTACTATCATCAAACTTAGAAGCGGTGGCTCGCCTCTCTACCCCAACCGATCGCGCACCGCGTCCACAATCGCATCCGGCGTGATTCCAAAATGACGGTAGAGATCTTCCGCCGGGGCGGACGCGCCGAAGCCTTTCATGCCGATGAATACGCCATCATGGCCTAAAATCCGGTCCCAGCTTTCGCGTCCGGCGGCTTCCACAGCGATCTTCAGGCTGTCATTGCGCAGGAAGTGCTGGATGTAATCCTCGTTTTGCTGCCAGAATAGATCCAGGCACGGCGCGGAGACGAGGCGCACGGCATAGCCTTCCGCGACCAGCGTTTCATAGGCTTGGTGCGTGAGAGACACTTCCGAGCCCGAGGCAAACAACGTGACCTGTGGCTTTCCGCCACTTTCCTTGAGCGTATAGGCGCCCTTGGCGGATTTATTCTCTGCGCTGCCAGGAGCCAATGTCGGTAGGCCCTGGCGGGTCAGCGCGAGCACGCTGGGGCTGGTTTTGTGATTCAGCGCCAGCTCCCAGGCCTCCGCCGTCTCGATTCCGTCGCAGGGACGGAAAACGAGAAGATTGGGCATGGCGCGCAAACTGGCTAGATGCTCGACCGGCTGATGCGTGGGACCGTCTTCGCCCAGCCCTATAGAATCATGGGTCATCACATAGACCACCCGCTGATTCATTAATGCAGACAGTCGGATGGAGGGGCGGCAGTAATCCGTGAAAATCAGGAAGGTACCGCCATAGGGAATGACCCCGCCGTGCAGCGCCATGCCGTTCATCGCCGCGGCCATGCCGTGTTCTCGTACGCCATAGTAGATATACTGGCCGTTATAGCCGGCCTTCGTGACAATCGCCGGTCCTTTGATCTGCGTATTGTTCGAGCCCGTCAGATCTGCCGAGCCGCCCACCAGCGTGGGCAACGCAGGGATGAGTTTTTCCAGCACATTGCCCGAGCATTTTCGGGTCGCGTCCTTGGGTTTTTTCTCCGCGATGGATTTTTTAAGATCCTGAATGATGGGGCCGATTACCTTGGCTACATCCCCTCTAAGAGCCGCTTCGAATTCGGCGCGCTGGTCTGACTTTCTAAGCCGCGCCTGCCATTTTGTGTAGAGGGAATCAGGAGTTGCGGGGGTGCCGTTTGTCTCGGGCGGACGCGGGGCAGAAGGAACCTTCCGCCACCAGGACAGGATATCTTCGGGAATGCTGAATGGGGCGTGCGGCCAGGCGAGTTTTTCCCGGGTGCCCTTGATTTCTTCCGTTCCCAGCGGAGAGCCATGGGAAGAGGCGCTATCCTGCTTCGTGGGTGCGCCATAGCCAATATGGGTCTTGCAGCAGATCAGTGCGGGTCCGGATGTCTGACGCGCTTTTGCAATCGCGGCCTGGATCTGATCGAAATCGTGACCGTCGACAGTCTGTACGTCCCAGCCATACGCCTCGAATCGCTTCGGCGTGTCGTCGGTAAAGGACAGGGATGTGGGTCCATCGATGGAAATGCCGTTGTCGTCATATAGAACAATCAGGCGGCGGAGCGCTAGATGTCCGGCCAAGGAGCATGCCTCATGGCTGATCCCCTCCTGCAGGTCGCCATCGCTGGCGATGACATAGGTGTAATGATCCACCAGATCATCCCCGAAGCGGGCGTTCAGGATCCGTTCGGCTAGCGCCATGCCCACGGCGGTGGAGATGCCCTGTCCCAAGGGCCCCGTTGTGGTTTCGATTCCGGCATGATGCTCGACTTCCGGGTGACCTGCGGTCAGCGCGCCGAGCTGGCGGAAATTCTTAATCTGTTCCAGCGTGACGGCCTCATAGCCCGTTAGGTAATTCAATGCGTAGAGCAGCATGGAGCCGTGACCGGCAGACAAAACGAATCGGTCCCGGTCCGGCCATTGCGGGTCCTGGGGATTGAATTTAAGAAACTTGGAATAGAGCACCGTGGCCACGTCCGCCATGCCCATGGGCATTCCCGGATGTCCGCTTTGCGCCTTTTCCACGGCGTCCATGGCCAGAGCCCGGATCGCGTTGGCCATAGGCCGAAGGTCAACAGAATTTTGCGGTTTTGGGGAGGAAGCGGCGGGCGCGTTTTTCATGGGGCGTCTCGTTGCTGTTTCAAGAGTGCAATATGCGGGTGAACCGGGCCCACAATGCCGCTGCGCGGGCCCACGGTCAAGGGGTTTGGCCTGCTGTTAAAATCATAAGAATCTCCTTCGTAAAAGACTGAGGGGATCTATTGTGCCTAGGATGCGACCGCCCTACATTATATCCATGCCTGATCTGTTTTCCGGAACCGCCGATCCCGCCTCCCAAGGCTACCGTCCGCTGCCCGACCGGCTACGGCCGCAAACGCTTGCGGAGATCACGGGGCAGGATCATCTGACGGCGGAAGGCGGGGCTTTGCACCGGATGATCAGCAACGGGCGGCTGTCCTCCCTGATTCTGTGGGGTCCACCGGGTTGCGGGAAAACCACGCTGGCGCGGATTTTAAACGTTCACGCTCCGGATTTTCATTTCGAGCAGATCTCGGCCATTTTTTCAGGTGTTCAGGATCTGCGAAAAATCTTCGAGACCGCCAAAATTCGTAAAGGCAAAGGGCATGGGACGCTTCTGTTTGTCGATGAAATCCACCGTTTCAACAAATCCCAGCAGGACGCCTTTCTCCCCGTGGTCGAGGATGGGACTATTATTCTCATTGGCGCGACGACCGAAAACCCGTCCTTCGAACTTAACGCCGCGCTGCTTTCGCGCTGTCAGGTGCTGGTACTAAAACGTCTAGATGACACCGCGCTGGAGGAACTTTTGAAGCGCGCTGAAACCGATGCGGGGCGCTCCCTCCCGCTCGACGAGCAGGCCCGCGCCACTCTTAAGGCTATAGCGGACGGTGATGGCCGCTACGCGCTTTCCATGGCGGAGCAGGTGCTCGGGCAGCCAGAAACGCTGGACACCGACGCGCTCTTGAAAATCGTGCAGCGCCGCTCTCCGCTCTACGACAAAGCGGATGATGCCCATTTCAACCTGATTTCCGCGTTGCATAAATCCGTGCGCGGCTCCGACGCCGATGCCTCACTGTATTGGTTTTGCAGGATGCTGGCCGGAGGCGAGCACCCTGAATATATCGCCCGGAGGATGGTTCGCATGGCCACCGAGGATATCGGACTGGCCGATCCACAGGCTTTGCCGCTGTGCCTCGCTGCATGGGAAACCTATGAGCGGCTTGGAAGCCCGGAAGGGGAACTGGCCTTGGCCGAAGCCTTGGTCTATCTGGCCACAGCTCCTAAATCCAACGCGGTCTATACAGCCTTCGGGGCGGCAAAGCGGAGCGCGAGGGAAACCGGCTCTCTCATGCCGCCCAAGCATATCCTAAACGCGCCGACAAAGCTGATGAAGCAGGAAGGTTACGGCAAGGGATATGCCTATGACCATGACACGGCGGACGCTTTCTCCGGACAGGATTATTTTCCGGACAATATGGAGCGGGTTCGGTTCTATGATCCGCCAGAGCGTGGTTTTGAACGGGAGATCAAAAAACGCCTCGATTATTGGGATAAGTTACGGGGAGGGCGGTAAGCGATATTTTTTCTTTCCTTCCTAACCAAATAAAGTCCGCTGGCGATGATGACAGCCGCGCCCGCGAAGGTCCACATATCCGGCAGATCCCCGAAAATCAGAAGACCGTAGATCGTTCCCCAGATAATCTGGGTATAGTGGAAGGGCGTAACGCTGGCCGCCGGGGCGGCCCGGAAGGCGAGAGAAACGCACAGCAAGCCTGTAACGATCCCCGCGCCGCTGATAAAAAACAGCGGAATATGAACAGGCGTTGGAATTATGAAATCAGGCCACGCCAGCGGCAGGCAAAACAGCGCCGCTCCCATGACCGGCCAAAACCCCAGGGAAAATATGGATTCATCCCGCAGAGACCGCGAAACCGTAAATAAAAGTGCGGCCATGGCTGCTGAGCATAAAGGCAGTAGCAAAAGTGGGTCCGCCGCCGCAGTGCCCGGCCGCATGGCGATAAGAACGCCTGAAAATCCGGCCGCAATGGCGATTGACCGCCCCTGCGTCAGGCGCTCGCCATACAGAAAAATAGAGAGCAAAACGGCGAAAAAGGGCCCTGTAAACAACACCGCGTAGACGTTCGTCATAGGGAGTTTTGAGAATGCGAGTACGACAATAATGCTGATGAGGGCATTCAAAACCCCTCGCAGTGCATGGAGAAGGGGTACTTTCGTGGTAAAAAGTTTCCGCCCCCGGCAAATGAGAGGGGCAAGCAGCAGTAGGAAACATCCCGCGCAGAGCTTGATCAGAACGATGATTTCAAAAATCGAATAATACTGTGTCAGGAATTTCACAGCCGCGTCGCTGGCGGAAAATCCCGCATAGCCAAGCGCCGAGAGCAACATGGCTTTGTGGATCGGGGAGAGCGTGCTAGACATTGTTTTTAACCTGGGAAAAAGAACAGAAGTCTATGGAGGAATCATGTCGGGTACAATAGCCGCTATTGCGGCGGGAGGCGCCACAGGCGCTGTGGCTCGTCATTATATGAATTCAGCGATCACCCTGCTTGTGAAGGTGCCGTTTCCCGTGGCGATCCTGAGCGTGAATATTCTGGGATGCTTTGTGATGGGCATGCTTGTGGCCGCTTTCGGAGCTTTCTGGTCTCCGCCCCAGGCTTTGCGGGCTTTTCTGACGGTCGGGTTTCTAGGCGGTTTCACGACTTTTTCGGCCTTTTCGCTCGATACCATGACGCTCTGGAGTCGTGGAGATCCGGTGGGCGCCATAGTGTATGTATTCGCATCTATGGGGTTGTCCATAGCCGCTGTATTCGCGGGTAGCGCTTTAATCTGGAAGTTTGTGTCATGAGCGAGGTCAAACACATTAAGGTCACCGCTGATGAGGATGGACAACGGCTGGGGCGATGGCTGAAGAAGCATGCGCCCGAAATCCCTTACGGACTCGCGCAGAAAATTATTCGCGACGGCCAGCTCCGCGTGGACGGGAAGCGGGTCAAGACCGACGCACGCCTTCAGGAAGGCCAGGATGTACGCATTCCTCCTGTGCAGGGTTCCGCCGGGCCTCGCCGCGCTTCAATGCCGCATACATCTTATGGTGATAAAGCCACGGACCTACTGCCTCCTGTGGGCATGAGCAAAAGCCTTCCGCGAGCCAATCTACCCTCTCTTGCTTCCATGGTTATATACGATGATGGCGAGGTGATCGCCCTCAACAAGCCCGCCGGTCTGGCGGTTCAGGGAGGAACCAAAACCCGCGATCATGTTGACGGGATGTTGGACGAACTGACAGGGAAAAACGGGGTCCGTCCCCGCCTTGTTCACCGTCTTGACAAGGACACAAGCGGAGTTTTGCTGCTCGCTCGCTCGGCCAGCGTCGCGAAAAAACTGGGCGAATTGTTCAAGGGTCAGGACGTGGAGAAAACTTACTGGGCAATCGTGGCCCCGGTGCCGGAGATTCGGGAGGGCACAATTCGCGCTCCCCTTATCAAGGCAGGTGGAAAAGACAAAGAACGGGTGATCGTAGACGATAAGGAAGGCAAACATGCTGTGACCGATTATGCTGTGATCGACGAGATGCATGGGCAGGCCGCTTTCATTGCATTTCGCCCCCGTACGGGCCGTACGCATCAGATCCGCGTACATGCGGCTTCTGTACTGGAATGCCCCGTGCTGGGGGATTGGAAGTACGGCGTACGCCGTTCGGAATCCCTGGCGGACATGGAAAAAATTGCCAATACTCTGCATCTTCATGCGCGCCGGATTGTTCTTCCCCATCCGGCCCGGCCTGGAATGCTTGAGATCGAAGCCCCCTTGCCGCCGGTCTTGGCGGAAAGCTGGAAGGCACTGGGATTCAACCCTTCTTTCAAGGGCCGTCCGTTTAAAGGCGGGCTCTAGAAAAATCGGCGTGGATTATGGTCCAAGGGCGGTATCGTCTTTTTGAAAAGGCGGATATAGTTTCGGAATGTCTAATCCATCCTGCGAAGAATCAGAAGAATTGCCCCCCGTGAAAAAAAGTGGCTGGCGGACAGCGGCCAAAGTTATTCTGTGCGCGGCTCTGTTTCTATTCGTCCTGTTTTCGGTACTGGCGAATATTGGCGGTAACGGTGACTCTTACCGTCAGGTGATTGAGGAATATGCCGCGGAAACGACGGGATATCACGCCGCCGTCTCAAAGCTGAACGATATGCGCTTTTTCCCGGATATTGCCTTTGATTTCGAGGACCTCGATCTGCGCACCGCCCCGGAGTCTCCCAACCAGGTCGTAACCGTCGAATCGGTGAAATTCGCGGTGGGATTTTGGGATGTAGCCCTTTCTGCGGGCACAATAAAAACCCTGGATATTCAAAACGCCTTTATTACGTCTGGAATCATACTGGATAAACCGATTTCTCTGGAACATCTTTATATCACGGAAGGAGATAATGAGGCCCAGGGATTTTTGAAAGCCTTGGGTGCGATCGGAGCCCATGAATTTTCCGCCGTCATGAATCTGGAGGCCAAAGGCCGGGGAGAAGGGCGCCGCTTTGGTTTTGCCGAAGAACGCCCTGTAGGAATTTCGCTCGGCCCAGCTTTCCTCTCCGGGGTTCTGAAAAGCCGCCGAGGTCTGGCCATTTTGGAGGAGCTCGCTTTTTCATACGACAATATGAGGGTCGCGGCGGGCAGATTGCATGCCGAAGGTCTGGAAAAGCCTGCTTTTGTCGTGACCGGTGAATTGACCTTTGCGCCTTACAGAACGGTGGTTAGACCGTATGTGCAGGTTGATTTGTCGGGGGCACAGGCCGTCTTTTCCGGACGGCTGGATTTTGCGGTCTTTGACTCCCGCGAATTCGCCAAGGACACGGGATTGCGTCGGGGTCTGACATTTCTGTCCGAGGTGTTCAGCCGCAAAACAGTGCCAGGCGCGCGCACCGCAGGCGCGGCCGCGGCCATTAATTTTTCCTCGGATCGTACGATTTTGGCCGGTGCCGAGATCGGTCCGGCCAGCGGGAAACTTCTTCTGAAAGAGGGAGAATGGTCCTTTGAATCGGACAATGCGACGCTGAAGGCCGAGATAGAGAACATTTTGAATTAATCCGAGGCCGTTTTGAGGACTTTCTTATCCTTTTCCCTTATTCACCCGGTGGGCCAGCGCCGCTTCCAGAAAGGGACCGAGGTCCCCATCCAGAACCACGTCCGACTGATTGGTTTCCACCCCGGTCCGTAAGTCCTTGACCATTTGGTATGGATGCAACACATAGGAGCGGATCTGGTGACCCCAGCCGATATCGGTTTTCTCACCGTGGGCTCTTGCCTGTTCTTCCTCGCGCTTACGCAATTCTTCTTCGTACATCTTCGCTTTCAGCATCTGCAGCGCGTGCGCCCGGTTCTGATGTTGGGAACGCTCTGTCTGGCAAGCCACGACAATTCCCGTTGGGATATGGGTGATGCGAACGGCGCTGTCCGTTGTATTGACGTGCTGCCCACCCGCGCCCTGAGAACGGTAGGTGTCAATGCGCAGATCCTTTTCCTCCACCGTGATGTCGATATCGTCGTCCACGACCGGGGAAACGGAAACGGACGCAAAGCTTGTATGCCGTCTGGCACTAGAGTCATAGGGGGAAATCCGGACAAGCCGGTGGACACCATTTTCGCTTTTCAGCCAGCCATAAGCCTGATTTCCCTCCACCTTGATGGTGGCGGATTTCAGGCCCGCCTCCTCCCCGTCGCTTTTTTCCAGAAGCGTGGCCTTGTATCCATTTTGCTCGGCCCAGCGCGTATACATGCGCAGGATCATCTGTGCCCAGTCCTGCGCCTCTGTGCCGCCCGCGCCCGCATTAACCTGCAGGTAGGCATCGTTCGAATCCGCCTCTCCCGAAAGCAGGCTTTCGAGCTGGCGGCGCTGCGCCTCAATATTGAGTTTTTCGAGGGCCGATTCGCCCTCCTGGACGAGGGTGCTCTCGCTCTCTTCCTCTGCGAGTTTGATTAGATCTATATTATCCTGAAGGCTGTTTTCGAGGATGCGTACGGCCTGTATCTGTTGGTCCAGATGTGTACGCTCGCGCATAATTTTTTGCGCTTTTTCAGGTTTATCCCACAAATCAGGGGCTTCACTGAGCGCATTTAGCTCTTCCAGTCTTTTAAGCGCGACGTCCCAGTCAAAGATGCCTCCTGAGCAGCGTCAGGGCACTTTCAATTTCCCGTACGATGCTCTCGGTTTCGGCTTTCATGGGGTGTTGAGGCTTTTTTTAGTTTCGAAAATATTTCAATTAAAAATGGTAGTGAAATAATGGTAGTGAAATATTTGACAAACCGCCATGGGTTTGTCAAATGTCAAGCCGCTCTTTCCATGCCCGTGTCATTTAGCAGGAAATCCATCATGGCTTTAAGCGTATCGGAATTCGCTTGTTTGGCCGTCAAAAGGGTTCCATCAATAGTATAAGCCGTGTCCGACCAGATCGCCCCCGCTTGGGAGGTCGAGCCTTTCAACTTGTCCGGCCCGCTGAGTGTGCGGCCCGCCGCGCGCTGGCTGAAGATGATGAGGTCCAGTCCCTCCCCGAAAGTCACCACCGGTTTACCTGCGTCCAGGAATCCTCCGATAAAGCGGCGCGTATGAGCGGTTAGCTCCAGTTTGCGGACGCTGCGTTCCCCACCGGGAATGATCAAAATAGAGAAGTCCGCGGCCAGAGCGGTGTTAAGCGGCGAATCGACCGCGAAACCCAGTCCCCATCCTTCGCCGTTCCAGCCTGTAATAAGGCCGCTGCCCGTGCTGATGACCCTAACGCTCGCGCCTAGGGGCTGAAGGGCCCGCTGGGCCGTCGTTAAGTCTTGTTCTTGAAATCCATTATCCGCCAACACCGCCACTCTTTTGCCTGTAAGTGATTTTTGCATTGTTTTGAACTCCTTGGGTTTTTTGATGATTTTTAGCAAAGGCTAAGAAATCCAGCGCAGAACTTCCTCGCTTGTGAAAGATATGTCAAGAATTATTTCCAGGGCTAGCTGTTAAAACTGTGAAAAAATTTGCCTCAAAAATGCATAACACTTCTTTACATTTGGGTTCCGTATGATTAAACCCATAGAGCTACAACATAAATATATGGACTTTTAGGACTTAAATTTCGCCAACAGTTAGTTTGAGGGAGCACTTAATGAACACGCTGCGCACTGCATTTCTGGTTTTAGGGATTATGGTTCTGGGAGGCTGTACGGCTTTCACGAGCTTTAGCGAGGTTGATGCCCTGAACGAGGCTCAGGCCGTGGGCAGTCCTTTCACGCAGGCTCTGGCCGGTGAATATCGCACTTTTGCAAATTCCGAGCTCAAGGACATGTTCGATTATCCCGATGCCTTGCACTTCGCCCGTAAGGGCTTGGCCGCGGCTGGCGGAGAAGTTGTCCTGCCCGAGCCGATTGCCGACTGGAACCTGGACGAGCAGCATATCGCTGAACTTGGTGCCGCCCGTGGTCGTCTGATCCTCGCCTATGATATGGGCGCACGTGAGACGATGCCGGAAGTTGCCGCGCGCGCGCAGGCCAAGTTTGACTGCTGGATCGAAGGCCAGGAAGAAAACTGGAGCGACTCAGGCAATATGGGTTGCAAAAACGAATTTATGGACGCCATGAACCAGCTCGAAGCGAATGCGCCTCCGGTCGCGCCAGCGGCTCCTGCCCCCGTGGCGGATGCCGGACCCTTTGGCGTGGATGCGGGAGCCCCGATGGTTGCCGAGAATGCAATGTACCTTGTATTCTTTAACTGGGATTCGACTGAGCTGACAGCCGGAGCTCTTAATGTCCTTGACGCTGTGGCTCAGGAAGTGGCAAAAAATCCGCCCCAGAGTGTGAACGTCGTAGGCCATGCCGACAAATCGGGTCCGCGCGATTACAACCAGCGTCTTGCTTTCAAGCGTGCGAATGCTGTGCGTGAGGCACTGATCCAGCGCGGGATTGATCCCGCGATGCTGGCCGTCGACGCGAAGGGTGAGGACGAGCCTCTGGTTCCCACGCCTGACGGTGTTCGCGAGCCGGCCAATCGCCGCGCGAACATCTCCTTCAACTAAGAGTGCAGCTTATAATCATCAAAAGCCGGGACTGGAAGGTCCCGGCTTTTTTCATGGGTAAATCTTTCAATTTTTTTGGTGGCTTACCGTCAGGCAGCCCATAATCAAAATCCGTCCCTGGGTCAACATTTAAGGGCTTTTTTACGAATGCAGGGATCAGAAGGGCTTGGGAAAGGCATGTGGAGCGGTGAAGGGAATCACATTTAAAATCTAAGGCTTTGATTGGAATCAGTTTAGCCCGATGTGAATTTCCCGTCTGCCCCCAAATCTGCCCCCACATTCGATTTTGAGGCCGTAATGAACGAGGGAGAACACCGATGAATAAACCACATCCGCTGGGAGGATTCAATCGCGATGAACCGCCCCCTGGAGGGAGCCAAATTCCTGCGCTAAAACACGCGCCTACCGGCACGGAAAAATATGCAGTTTTAAAATACGCCTTACTTTAGCTTCCGTTTTTAGTAGCCTTTTCATTCGTTCCATCTTAGGTTGATTTATTAATCTTTTTAAGGAAATACGAATGACTAATATACAAACAATTTCCGCTGACCGTATTTTTCTCGACCGCTCAAACCCCCGGCACGAGCCGTACAAAACTGAGGGAGAAGTGATCGAATACCTTTGCCGAGAAGAACAAGTATACGCGCTCGCTAAGGATATAGTGAAGATGGGATTAAATCCATTGGAAGTTTTTGCGTTGATGCCGTTGGAAAAGGGAAAGTCGAAATCCCGCTCGCTTTCCTTTGTGGTTGCCGAAGGCAACCGGCGTATGTGCGCAATCAAACTTTTGAATGATCCAGACCTGGCACCTGCCAACCAGCGCAAGGATTTTAAGAAATTGGCAGAAGGATTTTCTTCGGTAACCAAGGTACTTGGGGTCGTATTTACCGATAAAGCTTTGGTGGATTCGTGGCTCGACAGGATACATGGAGGTGTACAAGGCGGCATCGGACGGAAACCGTGGAACGCGGAACAAAAAACCCGCCATATAGGCGACAAGAAGAATGTGGTGGCGCAGGCTATTCTCGACTATGCAGAAAAGGAAGGCTTTCTAAAAGGAGAAGATCGAAAAGGGAAACTTACGACGGCGCAGCGTTATCTGGGTAATGCCTTCCTGCGAGAGACTCTTGGAATTGATACCAGCAATCTTGAAGACATTTCCCGCGATAGGCCAAAAGCCGATTTCGATATTTTACTCAAAAAATTCATGGATGATTTGGTGAGTGGTGGTGCAAATTCCCGTGCTAATGCAGAGGATATTAAGAAATATTCCAGAAGCCTTGGAGCCACCAAGGGACTGACAGGAAAACGCGAGACTCCGGAATCTTTATCAGCTGCGCCCGGCGCACGAAAAAAGAAGCGTAAAGCCCCGAAGAAACCGGATAGGCCCACCAGCA
Source organism: Alphaproteobacteria bacterium (assembly GCA_021741325.1). Taxonomy (GTDB): domain Bacteria; phylum Pseudomonadota; class Alphaproteobacteria; order Micavibrionales; family Micavibrionaceae; genus JAIOYC01. Next base: position 11,502 of record JAIOYC010000004.1, on the reverse strand, counting down.
TCCCTTATGAAGAAGAAATTGCTGAAAAATTAAAAGAGATACCAAGCTATAAGTTGGAGCATATATACCACTCCCTTTGTGATATTCTTCTCGAAAAACATACGCCGCTTATTTCAGTGGGGGTGTGGTCATTTTTTGAATCTTTGACCGCGCGCGCCGGACGCAATTCCAATACCTCCTTTCCAGACTACTTGAGCAAAAGTAAACTCAACGCACTGGGCCTCACCGCCAGAGAAAGCGTCAATTCAATTCGGCAAGCAGTGGGTAGAATTTCAGACTGCGGAAACACGACGAAACATAGCGATAAGTCCGCGACTTTCAACGGAGAACAACTCGCCAATGATATGGACACTCTGAAAGAAGTCATCTGCAAATTAGCAGAGGAAGCCAAAGGAAAATAAAGCTGGCCGTGAGAATTGCTTTTTGTTATAATGCCTTGAAACCTATGGAAGACAAGCGTTTTAGGCATGGCAAAGGCAACCTCACCACTGCGATACCCCGGCGGAAAGTCCTGCCTGCATGATCTGGTATCCAGTATCCTTCAAGAGAACCGTTTAGAGCGCGGGCATTACGTCGAACCTTACGCCGGGGGATGCGGGCTGGCGTTGGCGCTGCTGTATGGCGGGCATGTCAGTGACATTCATATAAACGATTTAGACGTTTCTATCTGGTCTTTCTGGAAGTGTGTGCTCGACAGAACTGACGAATTTATAGAGTTAGTGGAAACTACGCCCGTTACCGTCGAAGAATGGCAGCGGCAAAAGAAAATTTATAGCCAATCGAGCAAGAGGGATATCCTTCGACTTGCGTTTGCGACTTTCTTTCTGAATAGAACCAATCGCTCTGGAATTATTAAAGGCGCAGGGATCATAGGAGGCTTATCCCAAACGGGAGATTACAAAATTGATTGCCGTTTCAATCGCCAGGAGTTGAAGGGGCGCATTGCGCGGATTGCAAAATATCGCAACCGGATTCATCTAAGCAATCTCGATGCGATAGAGTTTATGAAGCAGTCGCAAAAAACGCTGCCGGACGATACGTTTTTTTGTATTGACCCTCCTTACTTCAATAAAGGATCAGCGTTGTATGCAAACTATTACGGCACAGATGAACATGCGGCCGTGGCCAAAACAATTTTAAAGCTGAGGCATCCGTGGATTGTGACTTACGATTACACCCCGGAGATAAAAGACCTCTATGCGGACCGTCGGCAATTTTTGTTTGATATAAATTATTCCATTCAGACAAAGCGCGTTGGCTCCGAGCTTCTTATAGCCTCGAAAGGATTGCGCCTGCCTCTCGAGATAAGAGGTCGACAAGCAAATAGGCCTCAATACCGCACAGCATAAACCGATATTGTTTGTCGTCTTTAGTTTTGTCAACATGACAACAAGGGAAACGAACGCAGAAAAAATAAAAAATACTTATACCCTTGGTTTCCTACATGCCCTTAATCAACGAGGCGACGTAGCTTGCTTGATTTTTTTGTATCAAGCTCTCTGTCCCCGCTGCTGTAACTTTTCAAGGGCTAATAAATACGCAGTTTCAGCATAAATCTCGCGGTCTTGTGAATTTTGTCCGATTGTGTTTTGAGCAAGCATGAATACGCCGTTTTTCCATTCGATTTCCAGTTCATGTTCTGTCTATCCATAATTCTATTTCATTGCCCTCAAAACCCGGCCCCTACTATAGGCTTTTTCACAAAAGACCTACTGACCGTCAATTTTACCCGTTTTGATCCAGCGCAAGAGTTTTTGGAGAAAGTACTTGGCAGGGCGTAGGATTCGATTGTAGAGGGCGCGAGAGCGGTTATAAAAGACCGACCCTGCCGCGCCACAGATTACAAGGATAACACCAAGCCAGATTACAAAAGAATTATTATCCAACCATTTCGACAAATCTGAAACGTAATATGATTGCGTGGGGACAAACGAGATTTCCGCTTCTTCAACGCACTCTGATTTTATAGCGCTTTTTTCTTCCTTCGATAGGTCGAAAGAATTTAATGATTTCAATAATGAGTTTTGTGCGTTTTCTTCAAAATTATCTTCAAGAGTGTTACACGCCACAGGCTTATGCCCTATACCGCCAACTATGCACGCTGTTCGGGGTAAGCCCCGCTCCTCAATCCAATCAAGAATTTCCTGCTCGGAAAACCCGCCTTCTGCCAACATTTTAATGGCGTTTTGGTAATCCGAATTTTTGTTTAAAGCGTATTCACTTTCGCTTACGGCCGGGTTGCCCAAGTAATGACTAACATGGCTTTTTAAAAGATTTAGCTGTGTTTGAATTTGTAGCCTTCTCTCTTTTAAAGCGATTTCTTGAGTTAAATTTCTATTTATAATCGTTTCAATCGAATTTTCATTATCCTTATTCTCAAGCGCAAAAATCTCACTTTCTCTATCGCTCAATTCACGCTGAGCTTTATCGATAAACGGGATTAATTTATCCGACACGCATTTTCCGTCAACGCGCCATACCTTTTCTTTTAGCTTGCCTCCATCGGTTCGCCATGCGTAAACGTAATTTTTTTGTAGCAGCGTTATGGGGTACGAATTTATCAGCCATATAGAAAATGAAGAAATGAGAACAATAAGTCCCACCAGAGCTGTCAAAATCGACAGCCTCTTAAAAGGTGTATCAAGTTTATCTATGATTTTCATTCTATGCTCCCAAATCGCCGGTACGGGTCTGGCGACCGGGAGTTAAGAACCATGAATCCTAAGACAATGGCGCGACAGTCTTTAGCCGCGAGGCTTGGACATACACTGCCGCCCCCCGGTCATAGACCGAGAAAGCGACATGTTTAGTGGCACATGCCTGCCACTTAGGATTCATGGGTTCTTAAGCCCAAGTCTGCCCGTACACAGACCAAGGCCCAGCATAAAGAAAAAGCGACAAAATGCTATTATTTTCTACCAATGCCTATGTGAGAACATTTGCTAGTGCTGAACAGGCTTAGGCACCCTATGGCCACTCTGGCTATTGAAATTACAAAGACTTTGTTCTCATTTCCTTTATGAAAGGAGCGTTTTTCACTTCTACTGATTTTTCTGACCATGTTAATTTAAGCAATCAAGGGACAACGGACAACCCTTATAGGGTTTGTCCTGTCCGTCCGCTTGATGCAGATTGCTCGACCCAGTTTGTCCGGGTTTTTCCGCCAGCCAGATATGATCGCCGTAAGTATCGGAAAGCCCGAGTTCGTTTAAGTCATTTATGAGACGCCCAATAATCCGTCTGGTGCTATCCGGATTGTCCGCATTGCTAATATTTCCGTTTTTTAGAGCATCGCGGAATTCCTCGATCTTCACGCACATGACAGGCGGAGAGCCTTTTTTAACTGTGCGCTCTTTTCCTTCTTTTTCGATACAATAATGCAAAATATTCAAGGCCCGTCCCTTTTGACCAGATAGTTTTTTAACGTTGCGCCCGGCCCCCTCCACCGGAATGAGAACGCAGGATGAAAGCCATTCCCCATCCTCGTCTTGCCCAAGCTGCACTTCTTTAGGAACAAAGCTGAACTTAACGTCTGTCCGTCCGTCCCGCTGCTTTTTAATTTCTGCCGTTACAATCTGTTCATCCTTATCGCCATTTTTTGTAATTTCTATTTCTGTATCAATTGCGCACTTCAAGGAACTATGGCCGCGCGCGCCCCGCGCATTATCTTTGCCGCTGTGATGGATAATGAGAATATGCGCGCCGGTTCCATCTTTGAGTTTTTCAAAGTTCCTTATAAATGCGCCCATATCATCGGGACTGTTCTCATTGCCACCCGCCATAGCACGGCTCAATGTATCGATCACGATCAATTTAACATTGTACAGGCCCGATATTGCGGCAATAATTTCTTCAACATCCTTTGAAGAATTACAGAAATCTGGGCTGATCGGGATAATGTAAAGTGGTGGCTTTTTATTGATTTTATAATGCTTGTAAAGTGCTTCTAGTCGCTCCCTGATCCCTAAACCGCCTTCCGCCGCGATATATACAACGGCCCCTTGGCATATTTTTCGGCTACTCCATAGTTTCCCCAGTGCAACATGAAGCGCCATATCGAGAACAAAAAAACTTTTTCCGCAATTCGACGGGCCAAAGACAACACTGGTTCCCCCACAATCCAACAACCCTTTTATCAGAGGCGCTTTTCGCGGCAGCTTGTCGATATCTTCCCATGAAATAGGTGCAAAACGATTTTGATGTTCACCATTCCTATCCGGCTTGATTTCCACAGGGTTGAAAATCATACGTGGGTGCTTCGATCCAAGACCGCCCTTATTATATTTATAAGCGTTTCTAATCACGGACTGAAGTTCTTCGGGGTCCCACGGCGGGTCAGCTTTGTTCTCATTCCAGTGTTCAAGCATCAATTCAAGCGCCTTGCCCTCTGAAGTGCCTCTATTGGAAAGCTCGCAGGCAATTTTAAAAGTAGTTTCATTTCCGCCATTACCTTCTTCAGCAATAGGCGCTTCATCTTCAAGCCATGCGATAGCTTTCTTAATAATGTATTCTTCATCAAGAAATTCGATTGGAAATTCTTTTTGTGGCTTCAAGTCACTTGTCTTCCCACCACCTCCTGAATGAACGCTGTAACCGTTTTTCTCCAGATAAGCCGTCAAGCTCCCTACTGCTCTATTAAGGCTACCCATTGGAAAGCACCGGCAAATTATTAAAGGTTATGTTCGCAGGGCTTCCACCGTCCCATTTATAAGGCTGGCAGGTGTATGGATGAGTTCCAAAGGCAACGAATTGATTGCCCGCTCCCAGAACTTCAATTCTGCCGCTATAATTTCCCTGAAAATCAAGAATAGCTTTCTGACACGGCTCACCGTCCAGACGGTAAAGCAATAATTTTTTCGGTGCGCACCCAGTACGACACGGCGCAAAACCAAATTCCATTTGAAAATCTAGCGCCACGCCAGCGGCAAGGTCGGGATGTAAAATATCAATGTCGATACCGATAAGCCTGCCCGTCCGAATGCCAATCCCAACATTAGGCCAGGTTGCCCATTCTGCTATGTCGGCGAGCGTTGTCACATGATCCTGCCAGCGCGGAAAACCGCACCACGCTTTTTTTTGAGACAAGTATTTTCCCGGCATCTTTCCGGGCGCTCTCAATGCACTGCCATGCAGAATTTTTGCATCTGGCGGTGCTATTGGGATCATATATTCCAGATACCCATTTGCCACGAGTTTTTGAAATGGCGCTGATTTGATGACTTGTGCCATTTCAGTCTCCCAGCACAATGAAAGTGCGACCCTTTAATACACTTACTTCTTGCAAAGATTTTTTTGCCTCATAGAAACCTTGCAAAATGGCTTCATTATCAAGTGGAGGTGATTTTGAAATGAAGCGGATGCCAGAATAAACGCGGTGCGTGATAAGCCGCACCACAACCCAACAATCTATTGTTGGAATTCCGCCATATTTTTTTAATAAAGGCTCGCCGGGAATAGCTTGCCGAATGCGATATGAACGATTGGGATTTACATCGAACCATTCATTATCGGACTTTTGCCAAGGGCTAAGATCATTATTCATTTGAACCCTCCCGTTTTAAAGAGCCGGAAGACTGGCGATATAATTTTGAATCGCGTCTGCTGTAATGAGAGTTCTGCGCCCCAGTTTTTTGGCCGCAATCTTCCCTTCGGCAAGTTCCTGATAAAAGCGCGTCTTGCCGATGCCGATAAGCTGCGCCGCTTCCGATACTGAATAGAGAGGTTTGGTTAAGATTTGAGATGTCATTTGGCTGCCCTTTCGTGAATAACCATGTTCTCTTCACAATACCGTTACGTTCATATAAGTTCTATTCTAAGTACCGTAACGATTCCGTAACGCAAAGGCATATTGGATGTATCTTGATAGATTTGAATGGGCAGTCTGTGAGGATGGCTATGAAATTGAAGAAATTTTTCCTGCTAGAAAAGTAGGTATATCGACCAATTTAAAGCCACAAATTTTTATCAGGCAAAAAAGCAATAAAATGAAAACTTATTGTCCTTATCAAAAAATTAAAAACATACATTGGAAATTTGGGGGGCTTAATGAAACAAAGCAGGACGTATTATCCTTTATTTCAGATTACGGTCTGCTAGGCATAGGCAATATAAAAACTTGTGAGGCATATGACGAAATAATTTCTTACAAGCGTTTAGTAGAAAAACTACGAAACAAAATTAATAAAGACGATTTAGAACAAGCTGCCAAGATTTTTAATCTATCTGCGGGGCCAAATCTTACAACACAAATCGATAAAATAAGCGGAAAAGCTATTTTTCAAATATACCCTGTTCCCAGAACTTTGCTTTCGTACATATGGCTTTCTTTTGCTGCCGAAATAACTGATGGCCGCGAATGGCAAAAATGTTTTGTGTGCGATGAGACTTACCCTATTGGAAAACATACGGGCGGCACTGTGCGAAAAAAATATTGTTCAGATGCTTGTAAAATGAAGGCCTATAGACAAAGAAAAAAGTCTTAATGTGCGTATATAAAAAATTATAAAATTCGTCTTTAAGGGGACCCCAATTTACAGCGATGCCAGTTTGTTTTTTGCCCCCCCCGGTGGTACACCCCCCATGTTGTTAACTGGCCTTTTTAAAGTTTCCAATCACAATCTTACTACAAGCCACACCATCGAGATAATCAGCCCATTCCTGCATCATCGTGGTGCGCTCATCAAGAAACTGCGCCCGGTCATATGCGCGGTCAATCTTATTTCTGTGGGCATGGGCAAGCTGGCGGTCAACAACCTCGTGCCGGTAGCCCAGCTTTTCCTTGATATTCGACATTGCAAGGGCGCGGAAGCCGTGGCCGGTCATGCGCTTTTTATAGCCCATGCGTCCGATGGCAAACAGGATGGTATTGTTGCTCATTGGGTCTTTCGGGCGGACCTGGCTGGGAAACACCCACGGCGTATTGAGATGGCCCGTTTCTTCCTTCTGCTCCCGCAGCAGGGCTACCGCTTGCCGTGACAGAGGAACAATGTGCGGGTTTCGCATTTTCATGCGCCAGCCAGGAATTTCCCAAAGGGCGTTATCAAGATCGAATTCATCCCATGTCGCGTTAATCAGTTCATTGGTGCGGACGAAGGTGAGCATCAAAAGCCGGATAGCGCGGCGGGTGCGAGGGAAAAGCCGTGCATCGTTCTTTTCCAGCTTGCCCAGAAACTCCGGCATTTCCTTAATATCAAGACATGCGAAATGCTGGGTTTGGTTGGCCTTCAATGCCCCTTTCAGGTCGGCGGTCGGATCGCGCTGGCAACGGCCAGTGGCAATGCCGTAGCGAAAGACCTGTCCACAAATCTGTTTTACCCGCGCCGTAACATCCAACGCCCCGCGCTTTTCAATGCGCCGCAGGACTTCCTCAAGCAATTCTGGCGGGTCAATTTCCGCAATGGGCCGGTTTCCAATAAAAGGGAAAATATCGACATCAAAACGGCGGGTAACATTGAGCGCATGGTGCGGTGTCCACCGCGATAATTGTTTTTCGTGCCATTCCAGTGCCACGGCCTTGAAGGTGTTCTCTGCGTTACGGATCGCCTCCCGCTTCTCTTCCTTCTTCGCGCCGGATGGATCAATCCCCTGCGCCAGCAGCTTCTTGGCCCTGTCGCGGGCTGTACGGGCATCAGCGAGGCTGATAACGGGGTACACGCCGAACGCCAGCCGCTTCTCCTTACCGAGGTAACGGTACTTCATTCGCCAGCATTTGGAGCCGTTGGGCATGATTTCGAGATACAAACCCCCGCCATCGGCCAGTTTATAAGGCTTTTCCTTGGCTTTTGACGCTTTGCATGTTTTGTCCGATAACTTCATGATGCCCCCAATTTTGAGGCTTCGATGCCCCCACGTTTTCTGATCTGCCCCCAACGATGCCCCCAAAATTGGCGATTGCTGGTGAACGAGTAAATCTTACCATGAACGGAAATGATAAGAAATACCCTTGTTTTGCAAGGGTTTCGTGAACATCAGTGAATGTGGGTGAACGTGGGGGAAGAGTAAATTGGAGCGGGTGAAGGGAATCGAACCCTCATAGCTAGCTTGGAAGGCTAGTGCTTTACCACTAAGCTACACCCGCTTGAAAAAACCTGTCGAACGAGACGATAACTTAAGTCCTATTCCGACAGAAAAATCAAGAATTCTTAATCCTAGTTTCGCTTGTTTGTCTTTTTCAAGGCAGACGTGTACGAACGCAACAGGGATAGCGTCTTTTATTGCAAAGATCAAGCTTGCTGGAGTCGTGGAAAACTATGAAATACAAAGCCGTGGGCCAGCATGTGCTCTACAAGTTTCACTGAGATCGTGTGAATTTCAGGAGAATCATGGATCAGAACGATTGCCGGGCCGCTTTTTTCATCTCGCAGGAACGGATCCCTGTCCATCGCTTGTTTAAGGTCTTCGACGGTCTTGTGCGGAAACGCGCCTTCCACACATTTGTTCAGGTGCCGCTCGGCGAGCATCCAGTCGCACGTGGAATAGGTGAACAGGCAATCGGCGGCTTGTGATATTTCGGGAATATTATAAATCGGATGAGTGAGCATGCCAAAGGGCTGTTCGAATCCTTCACTCCGTAGAAAATTCTGAAGGCATTCAACATTTTCGTTTTGCGCGATCGCGGGCGGAACTCCGGTTGCGGCCGCCCTGATCATGGCGGGAAACCGCCGCTCTATTTCATCCCCGTCTCCGCGATCTATGTAAGGGAATCGAAAATATTTTCCTGGCCGCGCGGTTTCTGCCTGTTTGTATGCCAGTTCAATCAGCTCTTCCGTTTTCAAGATTTCTATACGTGTTTCCTGAAAGCCCAGTCGGGAGGCGCGGGTGTGGCTGTAGAGATGGTTTCCGATCGTCATTCCACGTTTGACGGCATAGACAGCGTCGTCCATCCTCTGCTCCAGAAAATCGCCACGCATGAACATCAGCGCGGAGATGGAGCTTTCAACCAGAAAATCGCTGAGCGTCCGGGTGGAGACGGAGGGGCCGTCATCAATGGTTAAAAAGGCCGTCGGGGCGCTCATAGTTCTTGTCCTTTAATCACGGCGAGCGATTAATCGCTCGCCCAGACCAGCGCTCGATCAAGATTTTATGTTCGTTGGGGGAATCGTCCGAGCGGCCAATCTGTACGGTGAGGATCATCATCTGATTGATGGGCTGGGTTTGTTTATAGTCCCGGGCGTTCTTGTCGATGAAACTCAGGAGAACGGGCACCTCAAACAACCACCGGTAACGTCCGTCGACAGGCCCTTCGTTAAGGAGAAGCGGATGTTCCTGGATGATGCTGCGCATGTGAAATTTTCCCGAGCGGAGAACCTTCAAAATACTCTGATCTTCCAAGAAATCCCTATAAAAGCGAAACCCGCTTTCATCAAAAAACCGGCGGTTTGTCTTCGGAACATCTCCAAATTCATACTCGTCGAACGTCAGGGTTTCCGAGACGCTCATCATCAGCCACTGCCCGATTTCCTCCCGGGTGCGGTGGGCATTTTCTAGCGGGAGGTCTTTAAAGATAACATTCCCACCGCTATCATTGCTTTCTCCCTTGGGAAGATCGGCAAAGGGGGCGGTGAGGGTTTCACTTGGATCGGGCGCCTTTTTCTTCAGGGCCGGGAAAAAGAACTCAACAAGATCGGCGCGTGCGGGGCGGTGAGGCATTCCGCTCACCAACGCGCAGAGCAGAAAGGCGGAAACCAAAAGCCGCAGCATATCTTTATTCTCCTCCAGCAGGGTCCCTTCTATTGTGCTCTTAAAAATACAATTTTTCTAGACATTCCTGCGGGAACGCCTCACATCTAGGGCTATGAGCAATCAAGATAAGGAAAATACGCTGACCGGACGCCTTGCCCGCTACGGCAAAGTCTCCAGCGCGGTTGTGGGCTTGACCGCCCGCGTTGCGGGCGAGCGCTATCTTGGGCTTCCCATTGAGCGCAACCTCCATGCTGAGCAGCTGGGGAAGGTTTTAGGCAATCTTAAGGGACCGATCATGAAGATCGGGCAGATCTTAGCGACGATTCCCGAGGCTCTGCCGCCTGAATACGCTCAGGCCTTTCAGCAGCTCCAATCCAATGCCCCTCCCATGAGTTGGCCGTTTGTCCGCCGCCGCATGAAAGGGGAGCTTGGTCCAGACTGGGAAAGAAAATTCGCGTCTTTTGAAAAAGAAGCGGCGGCGGCAGCCAGTTTGGGACAGGTTCATAAGGCACGCGCGCATGATGGGAGAGTTTTAGCCTGCAAGCTTCAGTATCCGGATATGGAATCCGCCCTTCAGGCCGATTTGAACCAGCTTCAGATGCTTTTTTCCCTCTATGAACGGTATGACGGGTCTTTTCAGATGCAGGGCATTCAGGAGGAATTGGCGGCGCGCCTGCGGGAGGAGCTGGATTATGATCGGGAAGCGCGTCATACGAAACTCTATGGCTCCTTGTTGCGGGAAGAGCGAACAGTGCATGTGCCGGAGGTTCTGGACGATCTCTCGACCGGGCGGTTGCTCACCATGAGCTGGCTGGAAGGAACGCCTATTCTTAATCCCAAAGATGCCGACCAGTCGGTAAGAAACGAAATCGCCCTAAATATGTTCCGTGCATGGTATGTACCGCTATATTTTGCTGGGATTATTCACGGCGATCCGCACCCAGGAAATTATACCGTACGGTCGGATTTTAGTATCAATCTCCTGGATTTTGGATGTGTCCGGGTCTTTCCTCCTTCTTTTATTGGGGGAGTCATTGATCTGTATAAGGCCATGATGACCCGGGATTTCAATTTGGCCGTTCATGCTTATGAAACATGGGGATTTCAGAATTTAAGCCGAGACCAGGTCGAAACGCTTAATATCTGGGCGAATTTCCTCTATGCGCCCCTTCTGGAAGACCGGGTGCGGCCTATCGGAGAGATCACAAAGGGAGTCTACGGACGGGAGACTGCAGAAAAAGTCCACAGAAAACTGAAAGAATCCGGCACAATCCGGATTCCGCGTGAATTTGTCTTCATGGACCGGGCCGCGCTGGGGCTGGGCTCGGTGTTTTTGCGCCTGCGCGCCGAGATCAACTGGCACCGCGTCTTCAATGAGCTGATCGAGGGGTTCGATGAGCGGATTCTTGCCGAAAAACAGAAAAAAGCCTTGGCCGATTTCGGCCTTTGAATTTTTGGCACTTGAAAATTAGCCCCTTCTAAAGCAAAGCCCGAGTTGCTAAGATTCTTTAAATATTTCTGCGCTATACTGAACACTGATCAAGTACTCCTGAAAAAAAGATAACCGTCGGGCGAAATGCGGCAATGAGCGCGAAATTCCCTGTCAAAGCACCGGGCCTCAGGCAATCCGAGCGCGGGAACGTGTTCTTTACTCTGTTTGGAGCTGTCGCCATCGTGGGTGTTTTGGGCGCCGGGATCATGGCGACCATGCGCGGGCCTCTCAGCACCATGGTTGAGGTAAATCGCCGGGCACAGGCCGAAGCGGACATGACCATCGCGGCCAAGCTGGCGCTTCTGGAGGCCGCCGAAAGCCTGACAAAT
>JAIOYC010000100.1 GCA_021741325.1 Alphaproteobacteria bacterium | reverse complement strand
CCTTGATCGACAGCCTACGAAGCCACCAGAGTCCACGGGATGACATTGTCGTTCAATCCAAAAACTTTAAACTCACTGATACCATTCTAATATGACTTTTCTGTCATCTCGTTTTATTTGGAAACCGTCAAAAAGGCTTGCGAATGTCACCGTGTCTCGCCTGTCTGCCCCGTAGCTCATAAGCTCTTCGAATAGACTCTTCTAGGTCGCCGTCAGATTCAATAATGAGTTTCTTTGCCCCTTCAGTAACCTTGAAGGTCAGCTCTTCATTATTAAAGAACTCAAGAGTTTTTTTCATACCCGTCCGTTCCATAAATTCTTCAAGCATCGTATGGCTAACACTTCTAGGCATTGCCCCTCCAATTTGTCAGATTACTAGGCCACTATGTTAACAGGCTTTTGCTAATCAGTCAAAAAATATGAAAATAATTCCTGCAGCAAGAACGAAAGGATTTGTTACAGCGTATCAATTAGATGGCATAGATTAGGAATGAGTATCAATTTTGACTTCCGACTATAGTTTAATGTAGGATAAAAAAATGGAAAATGGACATTTGCTATCAAAGCCCAAAAAACCCTGTATCGTTGTAAAATTCAATGGGGTAGCCACCGTATTTGAAAGCGATTTGACTGCTCAGGAAATAAATAATCACTTCGATGAAGGGGGAACATTCCATTTTCGTGGTCAAGCCGTGAGCAAAGATCATATAATCTTTGCTCAGTAATAGCTTGACCTTTCACAACTTGGGCAGCCGCTTTTATTCCCTGAATTTGAATTGTGTGATTTATTTCCTGAGTTTGAGTTAAAGCTAGGGCCATATTTTGAATACAATATCAAAAAGACGATACCCAAGAATATCCAAGCGTCCTTATCGAATTTTTCCATAGTTTTCAGATTGCAGTCTCACAAATATCAACAATTTGAAATGATTTTTCAAATTGTTGATCAGAGCTAGTTTGAAAAAAGTTTGTAGAAAATTCTGGTATGAAGAATCGTGAACTTCCGTGAAGTTGGCGACCCCGGCAGGACTCGAACCTGCAACCCCCTGCTTAGAAGGCAGGTGCTCTATCCATTGAGCTACGGGGTCTTAAGAGTGCTCATCCGGATGGTTACAGGCAAACAGGGGAAAATTCAAGATTTTTCCGTATCCTGGAGTGGAATATAGCGGAAGTTATCGCTGAAATTGCGGGGTTTTACCCGGCGCTGCGCGCCCGTACTGACCGTGAATTCAAGTCCCTTTGTTTCGGCGAAAGCCTTCGCCTGCTCCAGCGTGGGAAATGTCATCCGCACCTGCTCCAGCGTGTCGCCGCTGGCGGTCCAGCCCATCAGGGGCTCTGGCTGCTTTGAGGAAGAGGCTTCATAGACCACAACCCACTGATCCAATCCCCCGCGTCCCGACTGCATGGCGCTTTTGGCGGGCTTGTAAATACGCGCTTTCATGGAAAATACCTTCGGAGGAAACCAATTCAAAACAAGTGAGAACTCTACCAGCGATAGATCCGCCGGGCAAGAATTCCCAACACCGCGCCGCCTACCAAGAACGAAACCAGTTGATAAAAACAGGCGTGACCGACCGTATCCATTCGGCAGGTCAGGCGCAGCCCGATATATCCCAATCCCCCGACCGCCAGAATATTCATGAGCGCCATGAGAGATGGGCAGGTGGTGGCCGCTCCCCGGCGCAATAAAAATACAAGTGCCGCCGCGGGAACAGCCCCCATCAAAAGCCCGCTTATAAAGCAATGATCCCTATGCAGGGGCGGGAGAAGCACTCCCTCGGCGTAGGAGCGCACAAATGACCATAGAAAAAACACGCCCAGCAGCGTCACCGGCACAGGCACCACCCAGCCTTGTCCCCGCCGATCGGGCACACACATCCAGGCCGAGGCCAGCGCCGCGCTGAAAGCCATCATCGCCATCAGAGAAACTTCAAACAAAAAAGCTGGATCGGACATTTTCAAGGACAGGTCGGGCCGCAGGCCCAGAAACGCGATCGCCCCGGCCGTGTACAGAACCGCTGCCGCAATCCAGGGCGCAATGCGCAAAAGCGGATGCGCGAGTCTGCACACGGGCGCTAGATCCTCCGCGAGGGAGTCTACGAGATTATCTATGTTATTTTGGCTCATGATCCGCGTTCCATTTTCAGTATTTCAATCGTTTCTTCAGACGGATCATGCTCCGATGGGCGGAGACCTTTACCGCAGAAACGCTCATGCCCAGCCGATCAGCCACCTCCCGTGCGGAATGCCCCCGGATCTTCATAAGCTCCAGCACGCGGCGCTGAGAGACGGGCAAATCCGCCAGCGCCTTTTCTATATCCTTATATTCGCCTGCAAGAGGGGAGTCAGTTACATGGGATCTTATAAATTCGGGATCTTCCAGGGACGCCTGTCCCTCCTCACCTCTTTGCCGGTAGTGTGTACGGAGAAAATCGGCTCGCCGGAAGCGAACAATGGCCATCAGCCATGGTAGAAAAGGCTGGTCCGGACTATAGGTGTTCAGGGATTTATGGACGGATATCAGGACTTCCTGCGCGATTTCCTCGGCCCAGTCCGGATTGACCAACCCCCGAAACAGGGAGTTTCGGATAAAAGGCGCGATCTCTTTCAAAAGCCGGCGGTAGGCAGTCTTATCACCGTTCTGCGCCTGCGCGGCCAGAAGAGACCATGAATCGCCTTGTGAAGACCCGGCCTTGCTGGGATAAGGAGACATGTCTTAATTAACCGCCTCTACAAGCACGAAGGATGGTCGGAGTGGAGGGATTCGAACCCCCGGCCCTCTGCTCCCAAAGCAGATGCGCTACCAGACTGCGCTACACTCCGTTTAGTGAAATCAGATCACTGAGATCAGCTTCGCAAAAACCAATCGGCTCACAATAGACACCAAGAGAGCCTATTGTGCAAGATCATTCCGGAAAACAGGATGAATAATCTTGTCTCCCTCACGAATTCCAAACTGCTCGGCCAGCCCACCCTTGATCTCCAGGACGGCTTTGGCCGGGTATGGACTGGTGATCCGGCTATCATCCAGTGGTTTTGCCCGGTGATGAATATGGGTGATCGTGCCGTCTTTCGAGACAAACAGCATATCCAAAGGAATGAGGGTATCGTGCATCCAGAAGGAAACGGGCCTTTCCCCGCCGAAAACAAAGAGCATCCCCCCATCCTCTGGCAGGCTCGTGCGGTTCATCAGGCCGCGCTCCTGCTGCCAGGGCTGCAAAGCCATTTCAGCGCCGAATAAAAGGTCCTGCCCAGAGGCCGTGTGAATGACAATCTGCTCACGCGGGAGATAAGCCTCTTCCTCATCGGCGCGACTGCACGCGGGAAGAGCAAAGATGAGCAAAACGAAAAGAAAAGTTGAGGATTTTAGAATTTTGGTCATGGTGCCCCTTCCGAGTTTTTCAGTCTTTGCAACTCCGCGACGGCGGAACTCTCCGTGATGATTCCCAGCAACTTCCGCGTGGCCGGATCGACCACCAAAACCGGCTCCCCGTGCGTGAGAATCTGGCCGATTCCTTCCCAGGTGGGCGTGTCCGGTCCCACGATTCGGGGTTTTCGCTCCATCAGATCTCCCACGGGGACGGTTCCTATTTTTTTAAGGCGTTTGGCCACGCCAGGCGCGGCGTTGATCTTTATATCCAGCTGCAATCCATCCGTCATCGACACCGGCACCAGCAGAAGATTGCGCAAAAGAACGCGGTGGGAGAAATATCCCTCCAGCGCTCCCTGCCCGTCCGCAACGGCCACAAAATCAGCCTTTTTCTTCACCATGAGATCCAGAACCTCCTCCACCGTCATTGCGGCGGGGACGGTGATAAAAGCATCGGTCATGGCAGAATGGCAGGGCATGGAGGTTCCGTGTAAATAATTAATACGCCGGAGAGTATAGCACAGGCCATCACACAGGAAAGGAAGTCATGGGGGCAAAATACAGAAAATCTTAAGTTTAGACCTTTTGCCCAAACCTTCCTTCTTGGAAGAATCCCCTTGCATTTTGACTGTCACCGCGCTATATAAGGAACATCCTGAAAATTTGATCTAAATTTGATGGTGGACTTTCGGGTCCGCCTTTTTTGCTTGGAAAAACGAACTGCTCTGAGATGACCACGCCGCTGGAACACAAGATCGAAACCATCGCCCGCCCGGTTGCCGGAGATTTGGGGCTGGAAATTATTTGTGTCCGCATTATCGGCGAAGGCGGGAGTCGGAATGTTCAGATTCTTGCCGAAAACCCGGCCACCCGCAATCTCAGCCTGGATGACTGCGCCAAACTCAGCAAGGGACTTTCAGCCATCCTGGATGTGGAAGACCCAATCGAGGGCGCCTACAGGCTGGAAGTCAGCTCACCAGGAATCGACCGGCCCTTGATCCGGGAAAAAGATTTTGAAGATTTTAAAGGATTTGAAGCCAAGATCGAGACGCAAACACCGTCGGAAAACGGGCAGAAGCGCTACCGAGGGCGGATAAAAGGGATTGACAACGGCGTCATTTCCCTTGAAACCGATACCGGCGTGGAAGCCATCCCGTTTTCCGGCCTTTCGAAAGCCAGGCTTGTTCTGACCGACGATCTGATCAAAGCGACCGCCAACATGTAACCAGGGGAAAAAGAGGAAACCATGGACCTTCTACAAGTGGCCGATAACGTGGCCCGTGAAAAAAATATAGACCGTGAAATCGTCATTGGGGCGATGGAAGAGGCAATCCAGAAAGCCGGGCGCTCCAAATACGGATTCGATCACGACATTCGGGCGCAGATCGGGCGAAAGGACGGCTCTATCGAGCTCAAGCGCTACCGTGAAGTCCTGGAAGACGGGGCGGAAATGGAAAACGAAACGGCCCAACTGACCCTCTCGCAGGCCCGCCGGATCAAACCCGACGCGCAGCCCGGCGAATTCCTGATCGACGAGCTTCCTCCGCTGGATTTTGGCCGCATCGCCGCCCAGACCGCCAAGCAGGTCATTTTGCAAAAAGTCCGCGAAGCCGAGCGTGATCGCCAGTTCGAGGAATTCAAGGACCGCATCGGGGAAATCATCAATGGCGTGGTCAAGCGCGTGGAATACGGCAACGCGACTATCGATATTCAGGGCCGCGCCGAAGGATTTTTGCACCGCGAGGAAAGCATTCCCCGCGAACATCTCAAAACAGGCGACCGCGTACGCGCCATTATCTTCGACGTCCGCCAGGAACAGCGCGGGCCGCAGATTTTCCTCTCCCGCAGCCATCCCGCCTTCATGGCGAAACTGTTCGCGCAGGAGGTTCCCGAGATTTATGACGGCGTCATCCAGATCAAGGCCGTGGCCCGTGATCCAGGCAGCCGCGCGAAAATCGCAGTAGTCTCGCGTGACAGCTCCATCGACCCCGTCGGTGCGTGCGTCGGAATGCGCGGCAGCCGGGTTCAAGCCGTTGTAGGCGAACTGCAAGGCGAGAAAATTGATATTGTTCCCTGGACCGAGGATATTGCGTCCTTCGTGGTCAGCGCGCTTCAGCCCGCCGAGGTCGCCAAGGTCGTGCTCGATGAATCCACCAAGCGCATGGAGGTTGTGGTGCCGGACGAGCAGCTTTCGCTTGCCATCGGCCGCCGCGGCCAAAATGTCCGCCTGGCCTCCATTCTTACGGGCTGGGATATCGACATCCTGACCGAGGCCGAGGAATCCGAGCGCCGCGCGGAAGAACTGCGTACCCGCTCTGGCCTATTTATGGAATCGCTGGACGTTGATGACGTGATCGCGCATCTTCTCGTCGTGGAAGGCTTTACAAAGGTCGAGGAAATCACGGAGACACCCCTTGAGGAACTGAACGAGATTGAAGGATTCGAGGAGGAAATCTCCAAGGAACTTCAAAACCGGGCCCGTGTCTGGCTGGAGGCGAAACAAAAAGAGCTTGAAGAGAAACAATCGGCTCTGGGTCTTCAGGATGATCTGATTTCTATAGAGGGACTTACGCCCGCGCAAATCCTGAAGCTGGGAGAAAGCGGGATCAAGGATCTCGATAGCCTTGCCGATCTTGCAGCGGACGAGCTTGTGGAAATTCTGGGTGACAACCAGATCTCCATACAGGCGGCCAACACCGTCATCATGAATGCCCGTGCCCACTGGTTCACGGACGAGAATGGAACAAACGACGAGGGCTCCGCGGCCCAGGAAAACGCCGCGTAACACGGAAACTTTTGATGAGATAAATGAGCAGCACAAAAGACGAAAAGCCGACATCCGGCGACAAGCCTACCCTCAGCCTCGGAGGCGCCAAGACGTTAAGTCTGAAGCCTACCGCTGGTGGAAAACTGCGCCAGAACATGGCGCAGGGCCGAAGCGGCCCCAGCGTCCCCGTCGAAGTGCGCCGCAGCCGCCGCACAGGCAGCATTCAGGCCGATCAAGGATCCACTCAGGACGATCCGGCCCTGACCTCTGAGGAGCGCGAGACAAGAGCCAGCGCCCTGCGCAGAGCCATGGAGGGCGGCACGACAAGCCAGCGTCGCTCCTCCCTGCCCAATATTCATGAATTAAACCTGCGGGAAAAAGAGCTTTCCCCCAAAACCGCCACAGACCCGGATCCCCTGCGCACACGGGAAATGGAAGAACTTCAGCGGATTGAACAAGAAGAGCGCCAAAAAAATG
>JAIOYC010000099.1 GCA_021741325.1 Alphaproteobacteria bacterium | reverse complement strand
GGACTCCTCCGTGCCCCTGATCCCGCAACTGGCGGGATACCTGATCGCCGCGGGCGGCAAGCGAATCCGCCCCCTTCTCACCTTGGCCTGCGCGGAACTGTACGGCGCGGGCAAACCGGAAACGCAAAGACTTGCGGCGGCGGTGGAGTTCATTCACACCGCCACCCTCCTCCACGACGATGTCGTGGATGAAAGCCCGGAACGCCGGGGACAGGATGCCGCCAATCTGGTCTTTGGGAATCAGGCCAGCGTGCTTGTCGGGGATTTTCTTTTCTCCCGGGCCTTTCAACTGATGGTGGAAAGCGGTTCCCTGGACGCCCTGAGAATCCTCTCAAACGCATCCGCCATCATCTCCGAAGGAGAGGTCATGCAGCTCGGGGCCATCGGGCGCATGGATCTGCCGGAAGATCATTATCTAAAAATCATTGAGTCGAAAACCGCGGCCCTTTTCTCGGCGGCGTGCGAGGTTGGGCCGGCCCTCGCGGGGGCTACTCCCGCCCAGACGGCTTTCATGGCGTCCTTCGGTTTGAATTTG
This sequence comes from Alphaproteobacteria bacterium, assembly GCA_021741325.1. Taxonomy (GTDB): domain Bacteria; phylum Pseudomonadota; class Alphaproteobacteria; order Micavibrionales; family Micavibrionaceae; genus JAIOYC01. Next base: position 6,093 of record JAIOYC010000099.1, on the reverse strand, counting down.
GGGATCGCCTTCCAGATCGCCGACGACGCGCTGGATTACGACGCGGACCGGGAGAAGCTCGGCAAGGCGGTGGGGGACGATTTCCGGGAGGGAAAAGTCACGGCCCCGGTCCTTCTGGCGCTGCGGGCGGCGAACGGGGAGGAGCGGACTTTCTGGACCCGCACATTGGCGGAGAGAAACCAGAATGAGCAGGATCTTGAACGCGCGCAGGATATTTTGAAGAAACACGAAGCGGTAAAGCGGTCGCTGGACATGGCGGAAGATTACGGGCGAAGAGCGCTCGAAGCGCTCTCAGCCGCGCCTGACCATCCCGTGAAAAACATGCTCGCGGAGATCGTCCCCTATGCGATTGCGCGGGAATCCTGACTTTCCGTCATCGCGAGCCGCCTGCAAGGCGGTGTGGCGATCCATCCATGGATTGCTCCGTCCCCCGGCTTTTGCCGGGGTTCTCGCAATGACGGCTGGAACTAAAACCCCTCCGAACCGCCGCCCTGCCGGATCGGCGGACGGCCAGGCCCATGGCGGCGCGCCGGTTTCTGGCGCATCTCCGGAGGAGCGCTGTTGTTGCCGTTATTTCCATTGTTGCCGTTGGAATCATCGTCATGGAAGCTTTCGGCGCCCCGCGCGCGGGAATCGCGGTGTGGCGGCACGGGAAGGCTCTTTTGCGTGGTCTGCTGGCGCTCGCTGATGGCGAGTTCGATTTCGAGGCGGGAAGCCACCTTGCGAAGCTCGTGCACCGCCTCCTGGAGGGACGCCCGGGCCGCGGGGGTTTTCTCGTCGGCGCGCCATGCCTGATAGGCCTTAAGGCATTGTTCCGAAGTCGTGTGCAGCCGTTCTTTAATTTCGTCCATAAAATTCCTCTTGGAGATCCCTTGTGTGTGTGAGGCTTACTCTAGTCACCGCCATTTAAAATGGCAAGACGAAGTTTTGAAAGATCCGGCCAAAACCAAGGCCTGCTCAAAACACTTGATTTAGGAAATGAATTAAAATAAAACCCTCGGTATTCACATATAGATTTTTAAAAGGCTGCTTTTTGTAATTTATTATTCATTCATTGGGGTTGTTTAAAGGAGATAAGAAAATGAGCTATGTACTCAACGGTTTTCAAAAAGCTTCAAAAAATCCCGCAATAGAAAGGATTCATTCTTTCCAAAGACAGCTGGACGAAGAGCTCTCTCTTCTAAATAAAAACTGCAATCCTTTTGCCGCAACTTCTGAGCAAAAAGACTATCAGCCTTTTTTCAAGGCAAACCACTCGGAAGACAGCACAGTGATAGAACAAGGAATTGCACCAAAAAGTAATCCCAACCAATTGAATTTCTCACTCTCGGATTACTGCGCAACTGTCCGCTACAAGAAGAATGATGGAAAGGTTCAATTTGTTCTTGGAAATAGAAAACCTGAAGAGGCCGTGAAAACAAATCGCATCCCCAGCGCTTTAAATAAAATAGGTGAGATGTGCTTCAAAAGCTTACCTCCGGAAACCCAGTTTGAAATCAATAAAAAATTGCAGAAAGAAGATCTTTCAAACGGCTAGTATTTTGGACCCCTGCTTCTTTCCGTGAGGCATAAAATCTATAATCCCTGCCCGAAAACGGGGTTGATCTGCTGGGTAACCCGGATGAACGAGGTCCGCCGGGAAAGCTCCTTGAGCCTGCGCGCGCCCACATAGGTGCAGGCCGAGCGCAGCCCGCCCAGAATATCCTGCAATGTCCCCGCGACATCCCCGCGATACGGTATTCTGACGGTTTTTCCCTCGCTGGCCCTGTATTCCGCCACGCCGCCCTTATGCTTTTTCATCGCGGTATCGCTGCTCATGCCATAGAATTGAAGGAATTTTTTACCCTCCGCCTCGACGATCTCCTGCTCGGACTGGGTGTGGCCCGCCAGCATCCCGCCCAGCATGACGAAGTCAGCGCCGCCCCCGAACGCCTTGGCGATATCGCCCGGCACCGTGCATCCGCCGTCCGCGCAGATAAGCCCGCCCAGCCCGTGGGCCGCGTCCGCGCATTCGATAATGGCCGAAAGCTGGGGATAGCCCACCCCGGTCATGGTGCGGGTCGTGCACACGCTGCCCGGGCCGATCCCCACCTTGACGATATCCACGCCCGCCAGGATCAACTCCTCCACCATCTCGCCCGTCACGACATTCCCCGCCATGATGGTCACGCCCGGCAGTTTTTCCCGCATGCGGGCGACAAAATCGACAAAATGCTGGCTGTAGCCATTGGCAACATCCAGGCAAATTTTATCCGGGCCCTTCCCGTTTTTATGGGTTTTGGATTTAAGGAAGGCTTCCAGCTTGTCCTCGTCGTCCTTCACCATGCCGATGCTGTACCAGACGGAATCGGGTCCGTGTTCATCATAAAACGCCGTCAGCTTTTCCAAGGGGTAATGCTTGTGAAGCGCCACGCTCAGGCCGCTGCCGTCCTTGATGAATCCCCGCGCCATTTCAAACGTTCCAACGCCGTCCATATTGGCGGCGATAATGGGCACGCCGTTGAATGTCCGCCCGCTCCATTTGAATTTATACTCCCGTCCGATATCGACATCCTTCCGGCTGCGCAGCGTCGAGCGCTTGGGCCGGATCAGCACGTCTTTAAAATCGAGTTTGACGTCTTCTTCGATTCTCATGATTTTTCCTTATGATTTAAAAATAGAGGCCGCCGCGTCGCGCGAGGCCTGCTTGCGTTGAATATCGTCTTCTGTCCGGCTGATTTCCGCCTTTAACTCCTCGATATAGGACCGCAGCTCCCCGATGGACATGTCCGTCAGAACACGGGGAAAATCGGCTTTTGTCTTCTTCGCGGGCAAATCGTCGAACATGTGCTTTATTTCCTCCCCTTGTCATCCCGGACGTTAGGCGAGTAGCATCCTGGATGCGTAACGAGCCTTGCGATCCGGGATTGTTGTATCCCATGGGATCCCGGCCTTCGCCGGGATGACAAGAAAAGTAACGGTATGACCGGAAAAAAGCAATTGATGAAAGCCATCGCCATCAAGGACGAGGCACTTGTTCCTGTGGAAATTCCGCGCCCGGAACCTAGGGAAGGCGAACTCCTGATCCGCGTCCGCGCCGCCGGGGTTAACCGGCCCGACATCCTTCAGCGCCAGGGGCTCTACCCACCCCCGCCGGGCGTAACCGATATCCCCGGCCTGGAGGTCGCCGGGATCGTGGAGGGAACCGGTGCCCGCGTGTGCGCTTTGCTCACGGGCGGGGGATACGCTGAATATGCCTGCGCCCCCTCCTCCCAATGCCTTCCCATTCCCGAGGGCATGAGCTTCGAAGAAGCCGCGGCGCTCCCCGAATGCGTGTTCACCGTCTGGAACAACATCTTCGAGCTGGGCAAATTCCAGCCGGGCGAAACGGTTTTAATTCACGGCGGATCTTCGGGGATCGGGACCACCGCCATTCAAATGGTCAAGGCCTTTGGCGGGCGGGCCATTGCCACCGCCGGGTCAGAGGATAAATGCGCGGCCTGCCTGAGCCTGGGCGCCGTTCTGGCCGTGAATTACAAAACGCAGGACTTCGTTCAGGAAATTCTTGATTTCACCGATGGCCGGGGCGTCGACATCGTTCTGGACATGGTGGGCGGCGATTATGTGCGCCGGAATCTTGAAATCCTGGCCGAAGGCGGACGCCATGTCAGCATCGCTTTCCTCAAGGAAGCCAAAACGGAAATCGTGATCCCCGTCATCATGAAAAAGCGCCTCACCCTTACGGGCTCGCAGCTGAGATCCCGGCCCGAATCGGAAAAAGCGGCCTTGGCAACGGCTATTCTCCAGCATGTCTGGCCCCGGATCGAAAGAGGCGAGATCAGGCCGCTCATCCATCAAATTTATCCGCTGGCGGAGGCTGCTCAGGCTCATGCCCTTCTGGAGACAGGGCAGCATATCGGAAAAATCGTGCTGAAGGTATAAAACTACCGTATTCGGTTAAGCCAGATCCCGTTCAGGGGCGTTTTTTCAGAAACATCCGGTTGCGGGGACGGAGGATCGGCGAAAATGGAAACCACCAGCCGGTGCGAGGGAGAAGCCCCATTTTCCAGCCTGCCTTTTAAATATTCTTCCGAAGCCCGCTGACCGGAAAAATGAACAAAAGGCCCCTTCTGAAAATCGACAGAGGCATAGACGTCGTAACCGGGGGGTATTTCATGCTCACTTATAAATTTACGGAGAGTCTGATCCCGGATTTCATTTTCTTTCTCTCTCGGCAAGGGCGATTCCAGATCCACATCGACCTTGAAAACAGGCTCACTGCGAAAACGTGGGGTTTTAGAAAATAATGTGGGGCGGGACACAAGATTTGCAGCCTGAAAAGCGTTCTGCGCCCTGGCGGTGGTAAGGGGGATTAGTTTTTCCAAAAAATTATAAAGAGGGATTTTCTGGTAGGCATCGTCTTCTTCCATATTATCCTCCTCTCTTGTATAACCTGAGAAAATAAAACTACAGACCTCTTTAATATATGTCAATAAAAAAACAGGGTTGTTCTCCCGGTCATACATTTTTTTGGTTGCAGAATAAGCGCGTCTGCCCTATAAACACGCCAGTTCCCCATAAATTTTTGAGTTTTATGGTCATGGGTCCAGGGAGCGGGATCGATGGGCCGCATATTTTATAAAACAGGACAAGAGGAGACACCCATCATGGCCGCAATCCCCACCCGCCTTTTGATGCCCAAGGCCACCGCCGTATGGCTTATCGAGAACACCACCCTGACCTTCCGGCAGATCGCGGATTTCACCGCCATGACCGAAATTGAGATCGAGGCGCTGGCCAACGAGGATATCGGACGCGGCCTTGTCGGACGCAGCCCGCTTGAAAACAGCGAGCTGACGCAGGAAGAAATCAACCGCTGCCAGGCCGATCCTGCCGCCCAGCTGAAGATGGCCCGCAATGAATTGCCCGGCGTTCAGACCCGCTCGAAAGGCCCCCGCTACACGCCCGTTTCCAAGCGCGCGGATAAACCCAATGCGATCGCCTTTATTCTCAAGCAAAACCCAGAAATCAGCGACGCGCAAATCTGCAAGCTGGTGGGAACGACCAAACTGACGATCAGCCGCGTGCGCGACCGTACCCACCCCGACATGACGAGCATCCGCCCGCAGCACCCCGCGGAACTGGGCCTTTGCACGTACCAGGAATTCGAAAACGCAGTGACCAAGGGATTAAAAGCCGCCGGGAAAGATCCCGAAGCCGTCAAGGCCGAGCGTCTGGCCCAGAAGCAAAAGCAATTCACCGACAGTGATACCGAATCCGGAGAATCCACCGCGGGCGGATTTGACTTCTCGAACTTTCTGGGCGACGCCGGAAAATGGAGATCGGGCGGCAATAATTAGGGTACACACCCTAAAGCTCTCCCCCCATCAGGGGGGAGAGCTGCGAAAGGGAATAAAGGGCTCTAACCCTACGAAACCTTACGCGCGTTGTCGTTATCCTGCTCCAGAAGGAGCTTTTCCTTCAGGACAAGTTTTTCTTTTTTAAGCTGCTTGAGATAGTAATCGGGGGAAGCGGGTTTGCTTTGTTCTTTCCTGATTTTGGACTTGAGAAGCAGATACCGGCTCATCAGGGCTTCCTGATAGGGGGACTGAACAACAACATCAGAGACGTAACGATCACTCATGCACGCACTCCTTTCTGGCTGGAGGTTTCTTTTCTTTGAATACATTCACACTATCATCAAACGCCCGAAACGCAAAATAGTTTCATAAATCGACCCAAAGAGAGAATATTATATCTTTCTATAGAAGGATTTGGCGTTTTGCTCGCTTAGAAACCTGTCGGTCCGCGAATGCGATTTTCGTTTCTTCCATACGCAAAAAAGGGATGATTCGGCTGCATTCTTTTATTTTGCAGAGCGGCGAGTTAAAAAAGCCTTAATCCCTCGCCCCACTATCAAAGCCCAAAATTTCCCTACAAATCAAACCGCACCCCTTGCGCCAACGGCAGGTCCTCGCCGTAATTGACGGTCTGGGTCTGGCGGCGCATATAGGCCCGCCAGGAATCCGAGCCGCTTTCGCGTCCGCCTCCGGTTTCCTTTTCCCCGCCGAACGCGCCCCCGATCTCCGCGCCGCTCGGCCCTATATTCACATT
>JAIOYC010000098.1 GCA_021741325.1 Alphaproteobacteria bacterium | reverse complement strand
GGCTCCTCGAAGGACTGGCGCAGCGTTATCCAGGTCGTCACAAAAACCGCCGACGGCGCGCGCAATGTGACGGGCACGCTCTTCACCGGCAAGGAACCCCGCATCGTGAATATCGAAGGCGTCCCGGTTGAGGCCGCGATCATGCCGCATATGCTGCTGATCCGGAACAATGACCAGCCTGGCCTCGTCGGCGGCGTAGGCGGTCTTCTGGGCAATGCCGGTCAGAACATCGCGGATTTCCGGCTGGGACGTCAGGAAAGCGGCGGTATGGCCGTGTGCCTGGTCTCGCTCGATGAAGCCCTGCCCGACGCGCTGTTTGAGAAAATTCAAAAACTGCCCCAGATCGTCAGCGCACAGAGGCTAAAATTCTAAATGAACGATCAATCCTACCGCCCCTGCGTCGGCATTGCCCTGTTTAACAAAGATGGCCTCGTCTTCGTGGGCGAGCGCATCGATACGCCCGGCGCGTGGCAGATGCCGCAGGGCGGAATTGACGCGGGCGAAACCATAGAGGAAACGGCTTTCCGCGAATTGCTGGAGGAAGTCGGCACCGACAAGGCGGAGATCCTCGCCATCGCGCCCGAAAAGCTGCGCTACGACCTTCCCGGCAACCTTCTGGAGGCCGACACGGAGCGCAAAGTCCTCTGGGAAGGAAAATTCCGCGGCCAGGAGCAAACATGGGTCGCCATGCGCTTCACGGGCGAGGATTCCGATATCGACCTGGCCCGCCATACGGAACCTGAATTTTCAAGCTTCCGGTGGGTCACACCCGCCCAGGCCGTCGAACTGGCCATCCCCTTCAAGCGGGAGACGTACAGGAAAGCGTTCGAATTTTTTAATTTCTAAATTCCTGCGCCGGGGATGACGGCTGAGATGCTCAAGACAGCAAAACCTCTTTCACCTTCTCGGCCAGCTGCTTGAGGGTAAAGGGCTTGGGCAAAAACCATGTGTTCGGCCCCATATAATCCTTCAGCTTGTCCTCCGTGTAGCCGGAGATGAAAATAATCTTCAGATTGCCGTTATCCTGCCTCATGCGCTGGGCCAGCGTGGGGCCGTCCATATGGGGCATGACCACATCCGTCACCAGCAGGTCGATATGACGGTTTTCCTGCCGATCCATGAGCGCCAGTGCGGATTCCCCGCTGTCGGCCGCCAGAACGTCATACCCCTTGTTGGCCAGCGCGCGCTGACTGAAAGTCCGCACGGCGTCCTCGTCCTCCACCAGCAATATCCGCCCTGTTCCGGTCAGATCCTTGGGCGCGGCGTCCGCATTCTCGCCCCGCGCAGGGGCTTCCTCTTCCTCGATTTCATGGGCCCGGGGGAGATACAGAATAAAGGTGCTGCCCTTGCCTTCCTCGCTGTGCACGTCCAGATACCCGCCGGTCTGGCGGATGATCCCGTACACCGTCGCCAGGCCAAGCCCTGTCCCTGCCCCGATTTCCTTCGTCGTGAAAAAGGGCTCGAAAATCCTGACAAGATTTTTCTTTGGAATCCCGCATCCCGTATCCGTCACGGCGATCCGGATCCAGTGCCCAGCGGGCAGAACCTCAGAGACCAGCTCCACGGGCTCGCGCGTCGTGAATCCCTGCGTTTCAATCCTAAGATGTCCGCCAGAGCCCATCGCGTCGCGCGCGTTAACGGCCAGGTTGATGAGCACCTGCTCCATCTGCCCCTCGTCCACCTTGACCAGTCCCAGATCCTGGCCGTGCACAAGGTCCAGCTCGACCGACGCGCCGATCAGGCGGCGCAGAAGATGTGAAAGCTCGGTCAGGATATCGGTGATGTCCTGCACCCGGGGCCGCAGGGTCTGCTGGCGCGAGAAGGCCAGAAGCTGCCGCACCAGATTGGCGGCCCGGTTCGAGTTTTGCTTGATCTGCATGATATCCGCGAAGGACGGATCTCCGGGCTTGTGCCGCAGGAGAAGAAGATCGGAAAACCCGATGATGGCCGTGAGAAGATTGTTAAAATCGTGAGCGACGCCCCCGGCCAGTTGCCCGATGGCCTGCATTTTCTGGGATTGCACGAACTGCGCCTCCAGGGATTTCTGGTTTGTTACATCGATAAAGTGCAACACGATGTCACCGCTCTCGCGAAAGCGGCGCGCGTGCATCTGGGTATCGATCTTCTCCATCCGGCCCTTGAGCAAAACTTCAAGCGGCGCGAGCGTCCGCTCATCCTCCGAGATCCGCCGCAGAGCGGAGAGGATTTCCTCCCGGTTTTCCTCATGAACCAGATCCGAAAACTTCCGGCCCTCCGTTTCCGAAATAGGGGTGCCGATCATGTGGCAGAATGTCCGGTTGGCATTCAGGATGATTCCCTGGAGATTGATCAGGACGATCCCCACCGGCGCTTCCTCGAAGAAACGCTGGAATCGGGATTCGGATTCCCGCAGCGCGGTGCTCATTAGATGCTCGGTGGTAAGATCGTGAACAACCGCCCGGGTCGTCACCCGCCCGTCGGGATGCCTCATCACGGTCTGATTGACGGAGGCCTGGAAAATACGCCCCCCCGCGCCCTTCATGGCGATCTCCACCACCTGCCGGGCCTTGCCGTCCTGCGTCAGGTCATAGGGATGGGCATTGCGCGGCGGATCGGCCAGATAGGTATGGAGAAGCCCTCGCTCCATCAGGACGCTCAAATCCTCCCCCAGCCAGCGGGCCAGGGTCGCATTGGCGAAGACAAAATGCCCCTCCTCGTTCACGGAGAAAAACCCCACCGGCGCATTGTCCGTGAAATCGATCAGCTTTTCGAGCTCTTCCCGGATTCTATATTCGGGGACAGAGGGCGCGGCCTCGCGCCGGAGCCTGAAAAAACGCGCCAGGCGTCCTATAACACCCCGCCTGGATCTTCCATTCGCGTTTTCACTCCATTCCATCTTTTCAGCCTGCCATAAAGCCGGGTGGAAGGACAGAGAGAAGGAAACATACCGTCCCCTTCCGGAAAAGCGCGGGCCTTGCCTTCGGAAGAAGCCTGCATTAGAAATACGGTCATGGTTTCCCACATGCCCGACATCCTGAAACTCATCGCCGCGCTGGCGTTCGTCGTCGCCCTGATGGGCGGACTGGCGCTGGTTCTTAAAAAACTTGGCCTCAACGGCGCGAGCGCGCCCACCGGCAAAAAACGGCGCCTCGCCGTCGTGGAATCGCTGGCGCTGGATTCCCGCCGCCGCCTCGTGCTCCTGCGCCGGGATAAGAAAGAGCATCTTGTCATCCTGAGCGTAAACGGCGACACTGTGATCGAAACCGGAATTGAGGATGCACTCCCTGAACAGCCCGCTGATGACGCCCCGAAAACCTCCATCCGCGCCAGCCGTGCGCCAACTTTGTAAAGACTCCCCCTCCCTCAGGGGGAGGGGCAAGCGTGCCTCGCTTCGTCCTGTCCTGCTGGTTGCGCTTTTTGCGCTCTTCCTCCATGCTGCCCCCGTCTGGGCGCAATCCATCACGCTGGATCTGGGTCAGGGGGGCGGAGCAGGAACCGGTGCAGAGGGAACCGACGGCGGAGGCGGAGGGTCTGTCGCCGGACGGGTGATTCAAATTCTCGCGCTGATGACCGTTTTGTCGCTGGCGCCCTCGATCCTCATCATGATGACGTGCTTCACGCGGATCGTGGTGGTTTTATCCTTCCTGCGCACGGCCATCGGAATCCAGCAGACGCCCCCCAACACGGTGATGATCTCGCTGGCCCTGTTTCTGACCTTTTTCATCATGGCCCCCACGATGAAATCGGCCTATGAAAGCGGAATTTTGCCGCTGGTCAATGATGAGATCGACGAAATGGAGGCGTTCGACCGCACCGCCGAACCCTTTAAGCTCTTCATGATGGAACATGTGCGGGATCAGGATCTTCAGCTTTTCCTGGATGTCTCAAAAACCGAGATCCCCGCGGACACCGTCAACAAAGTTCAGGCGATGCCGCTTCAGGTTTTAATGCCCGCCTTTATGATCTCGGAACTGCGCCGCGCGTTCGAGATCGGATTCATGCTGTTTCTGCCGTTCCTGATCATCGACCTTGTGACGGCGTCCATCCTGATGTCGATGGGGATGATGATGCTCCCGCCCGTGACGATCTCCCTGCCCTTCAAGATCATCTTCTTCGTGCTGGTGGATGGCTGGTATCTCATCACCGGATCGCTGATCAAGAGCTTTTAGAGGGCGGACGGTTTCGCGCCTGTATCATTTACCCCAAAGAACATTTCATCCAACATCTGGTCTGTAGTCTTTTTGAAGTTTTCAAAAAGCTCTTTCTTGTCCGGATCATCGACGGATTCCGGCCCTAGAAATCGAAACATGGCCACGATGGAGGGAACCTTCAAGCCTTTCTCACACAGATGATCGAAAATTTCTGCTGCGATAGGCGCCCTCCCATTTTCAACGAGAGTCAGAAAGCCGGATTCGACCTTCGCATTCTCCGCTACCTGTTCAAGAGAAAGGCCGGTTCTTTCCCTGGCCTGGGCAAAAACTTTTCCTAATTCCAAAATCATCGCGCAATCCTTTTTTATGTTTACACAATCGGACTGTAGACAATCCAATTTCATAAATCAACGATCAGGCCCCGCTCTTCCGGAACAAGCGGTCACAATAACCGCATTCCACGGCATTCCCGCCGTCAAAGCTGTACCAGACCACCGGATGCCCCAGCGCGCCGCCCCCGCCGTCGCAACTCACCTCGTCTGTGTCGGATGGAAGAATAAATGTTTCGGGGATCTTTAGGGGATCGGACATGAAGAGCCTTGGGTTCGCTGGATTATCAGGATAACCTTAGAGGGACATGAACCGCTCTTCAAGAAATAACGAACACGGCAACGTCCTGTTCTACATCCTCATCGCCGTGATTTTGCTGGCGGCGCTCAGTTACGCCGTCTCTCAGAGCAGCCGGGGAAATCTGGGCGCCGTATCCGATGAAAGAGCAAAGCTTCTGGCTTCGGAAATCATGGAATACGGCAACGTCATGGCGAACGCCGTGGCTCAACTCCGCCTGCGGGGCGTCAAGGAAAGCGCCCTTTGCTTCGATAGCCCCTCCTGGGGCGGCGCGGATTACGACCATGCGGGGTGCGCGGATTCCATCAACAAAATTTTCGACATCGCCGGCGCGGGCATGACCTGGACGCAACCGCCCGCTGATTCCATGGATTCCGCCGCGGTACCTGACAATCTCTGGCACATCTATAGCGATAACGAAGTGGATCTGATCGGGACAACCTGCGGCGATGCCTCCTGCGCGGATCTTATCCTTGTCGTGGATGAACTCTCCGCCGCCGTCTGCACCCGGATCAACGACCTTCTCGGAATCGCCAATCCGCTGGGCCTTGCCCCGACGGATTCGGATATGGGAACGCAGCGCTATACCGGCGCGTTTGGCTATACGGAGACGATCGGGGACGAAGCCGGAGGAGCCCCCTTCCAGGGACAATCCTCCGCCTGCTTCCACAAGACCACCGCGCCTGAAAAATACGTGTATTACAAAGTGCTGCTGGCGCGGTAATTCCTTGCCCCTTCCCCGCCAAATAAGGCATAGAATACAGCCATGACCCAGGATTTCGCCTCTCTCCTCAAACCCTACCGCGCGCGCATCGACGCGCTGGACGAACAGATTATAGACCTTCTGCGCCTACGCTACGACGTCATCGAGGAAGTCGGACGCCTGAAGGCACGGGAAAATATTCCCGCCACCCTCCAGGACCGTGTGGACGAAGTGCGCGAGAACGCCGCCCGTCTGGGCGCGGCCAAGGGTCTGGACGAATCCTTTATACGCGATCTGTATGCGCGCCTCATCACGCATAGCTGCGCGCTGGAAGAGGCGATCGCGCAGGATCTCAAAACCCGGAAAGCCTCATGAGCGCGCAGGAACCCACTCTGTTCACCGAACCCGTGGACACGGAAAAACCATCTCCCGAGAATGAGGGCCTGGACTCCCGGGCGGCCGCGCTGGGTCTTCTGGGCCAGATTTTAGGGCGCAAAACCCCGCTCGATCAGGCCCTCGAAAATAATTCCGCCTTCAAAATTCTGCCGGGCCGGGACAAGGCCTTTTGCCGGATGATGCTCTCCACCGTCCTGCGCCGCCTGGGACAGCTCGACGACCTGATCGCCCGGGCCGAGGAAAAACCCGACACGGAGCATCCCCCCGTTATTCGCGATATTTTGCGCCTGGGCGCCGCGCAGATCCTCTTTATGAACGTGCCGGATCATGCCGCCGTCGATACAAGTGTGCGCCTCGCCGCCGCGGCCCGTATGGACCGGCGCAAGGGTTTCGTCAATGGCGTCCTGCGCACCATAACCCGCAAGGGGCGCGAATGGATGGCGCGGCAGGACGAAGGGCGCCTCAACACGCCCGAATGGCTCCTGAAAAGCTGGATTGCGGATTACGGCCTGCGGACCGCCGCGGAAATCGCCCGCGCACACACCGCCGAAGCGCCCCTGGATATCACCGTGCGCGATGAGTCCCAGCGCAGCTATTGGGCCGCCGCCTTCAAGGCCACCCAGATGGGGACGGGAACACTGCGCCTTGTGAAAGGCGGGATCGTCACCGACATGGATGGGTTTCGCGAAGGGCACTGGTGGGTTCAGGACGCCTCCGCCGCCCTGCCTGCCCTGCTTTTCGGGGATATAAAGGGTCGCTCCGTTGTGGATTTATG
>JAIOYC010000097.1 GCA_021741325.1 Alphaproteobacteria bacterium | reverse complement strand
CATCGTCTCGGCCCTCTTTGGGACCTATACGGCGGGTGTTCCGGTGGTTAATTCCTCCCCTGTGACGGATGTGGGGTATGGATCGCAAACGGACGGCTCTTTGGCGCCCCCCATTCCCACCACGCCTTTCCGCAGCGCTTATCTGGGACCCGGCGCGAGCGTATCGACGGAGATGATAGGTTCCCTGCGCATTCTCGATTTTTCCCAAAAGATGATCAATGAGCAGATGCAGGAGTTGAGCCTGACGGAGGCGCGTCAGGGGGAAGAAGATTCCCTTCGGGAGGTGCTTCAGACCCAGCTTTTGAATGAATCGGGCGTGAATATGGATGAGGAGCTGGCGATGCTTATCATCCTCCAGACAGCCTACAGCGCTTCCGCGCGGGTTGTCAGTGCGGTCGACCAGATGTTTCAGGAACTTTTGAATTCCATCTAATTTTAAAAGAGGAGGTTTGACATGACCGGCATTTCCAGCATGGCGCAGGCGCTTTCCCAGCTTGACCGCATCAAGATCCAGCAGGGGATCTTTGACGATCTTTCCACCCAGATGGCCACGGGCAAGAAGACGCAAAGATTCTCGGTTCTCTCCACAGAGCTTATGGTCTCCAAGCGGGCACGGGCGGATTTTGGCTCTACCGAGAAATATCTGAACAATATTCAAAACGCAAATCGCCGGATAGACTTGACTCTAAGGGCCATTGAGGAATTCCAGACCCATGCGAGGGATTTCTCCGCCGCGCTTGTCAATTTTTCCAAGGAGAGCACGCATCAGGAGGGTGAAATCGTTTATTACGATGATCCTCTGACCCCGGAGGAGGAAAGCATCCCCATAGGCGTGGATTCCGATCAGCCCGATATCGATTTCAAGATCCTGCGCAACATGGCGTCCAATCTTTACGGGTTCATGACCGACCTGATGAATATTCAGGACGGTGACCGGTATTTGCTGTCCGGGGCTGATACACTCTCCAAACCCCTGGAGGATAACGGTCTTATAGATTCGGCCCTGAGCAGCCTGATCACAGGCTGGAAGGGCGGAACCGTGACGACCAGCTCCCTGATCGCCGATTTAACGGGTCGCACGACCTCGGGCGGGAACACGGACGCTCTGACGGATAGTATTGTCGGATATTCGGCGGCGCTGAGCGCCGGGAACGTAGAGAATATCCACATACGCGTCCGCGAGGGATCCGACGTCGAATATACGGTTTTGGCCAACGAGCAGGCTTTCCGGGATGTCCTGGTGGGATTGTCCTGGGTCAAGAACGAAAGCCTGCCTCCCATCGCGGATACGTATCTGCCCGGCGATCCGGCCTATCCCGCGCCGCCATCGGCAACGGGCGCGCCGGGCGAGACGCTGGAGGAAATGAAAGAGAATTTTTTCGACGTCTTTACCGAAGTGATGAAGATGGTGAACAACGCGGTGTCGGATATCGACTCCCTGCGTTTCAAGCTGGAGAATGTTAAATCCCGGCTGGCGAGCATAACGGCCGACCATCAGCAGGACCGGAACCTTCTGCTGGATACGATCAGCAACGTAGAGGACGCGGACATCAACGAAGTCGCGGTTAAGATCAGCACCCTTCAGATCCAGCTGGATGCGTCCTACCGCATCACGGCCGGCTTGCGGGACCTGAGTTTGGCGAATTTCTTGTAAAGAATATCCATAATATTTTATCGAGATAAAGTGTCCAAACTTGACACACTCTCCGCAAAAGCCCATAAATCAGGCCTGAATTTGAGGAGAATCTCTGGCGATGGATATCAACTGGCTCACCGACTTTATTCGCCCGCGCATCCGTTCGCTGGTGGAGCCCCGGGAGGTTCCCGACAATCTCTGGCAGAAATGCCCCAAATGCGAGGGAATGCTTTTCCACCGGGATCTCGAGAAGAATCTGAACGTTTGTTATCACTGCAATTATCATCTGCGCATTTCGGTCAAGGAGAGGCTCGATTTTCTCTTTGACGAGGCGCGCTATAGCCGCCTTGCCCTGCCCGAAGTGGCCTTCGATCCCCTTAAATTCAAGGACCGCAAGCGTTACTCGGAGCGTTTGCGGGAGACCAAGGCCAAGACCGGCCTGAAGGACGCGATCACGGCGGCAAAGGGCATGATCGGGGGCAATCCGGCGGTTGTGGCGGCGTTCAATTTCAGTTTCATGGGGGGCTCCATGGGAGCGGCCGTGGGCGAGGCGATCCTCACCGCGGCGCAGGAAGCCGTGCGCACCCGCTCGGCCTTCATCATCATTCCGTCTTCCGGTGGGGCGCGGATGCAAGAAGGGATGCTCTCGCTGATTCAGATGCCGCGCACCATCATCGCCGTGGAAATGGTGAAGGAAGCGGGTCTTCCCTATATCGTGCTTCTGACGGACCCCACCACGGGGGGGGTGAGCGCTTCTTTTGCGATGGTCGGGGATATCCATCTGGCCGAGCCCGGCTCCACGATTGGCTTTGCCGGACGGCGCGTGATCGAGGAGACGGTCCGCGAAAAGCTGCCCGATGATTTCCAGACCGCCGAATATCTGCGCGACAAGGGCATGGTTGATATGGTCGTCTCACGGCGTGATATCCCGCAGACGATCGGCACGATTTTAAATCTGCTGATGAATCCAGAAGCTCCATCGCCTTCCGGGGATCTGGAGGGCGCGGAGATGGGGAGAAGGGCCGCTGGTTCTTCGCGATCCGATGCGGGAAAAAGCCGCGCCGCGAAAAACGCCGCACGGCAAGCCCGTTCGGCCTTGTCGGCGGCCAAGAAATCAGACAAGAAGCCCGCAAAAAAACCCTTAAAAAAGACAGCGCGTTCCGCAGTTTAGATTTCTTTGCGCGATATTCTTCACCTTGGGACAGGGAAGAGAATTACGTCGCCACGGATTCTTGCTGCCCGGGGGCGACCACACCGTGGGATTAACCCTTGGCTCTTAAAACATGTCTGTTAACTTTTCGTTAACCAAATTATGAGACGATTGGCACATTATTGGAAATAATAATGCAGCCACTGTGGGAAGCAAAATGCCGGGGTTAGATGAAGAGTTCCCTGTCAGGATAGATCTGAAAGGACCCCTGGATTTTGCCCATAGTTTTCGTGATCTGTGTAGGCAAGCCTTTGGGAAAGATAAGAACCTTATCCTGGAATACAGGAAAATGGAAGGTTACGAGGACAGTGTGCCTCTTACTTTTTCACTGGCTGATCCAAAGAATATTTTTACCAAGGAATTTTTGGCCCTGGAAACCAGGGTCCGAAAAGCTGTGGCCGAAAATCTTGATATACAAGATCTGCTCGCAAAAAAAACATGGGACAGGCAGGACCGATTTTTATGGGAGGGAACGGTCAGCGATCTTATCGTTCAGGAAATGAACAAATCTCCCATTTTTAAGTTTTCGAACTACAATAAGGATGGAACCGAGATCAGAAATTTGAATGAACTCACCGGAACTGGGCGCCAGGAATATGACTGCGAGAGTATGGCTCTTATCAAGGGGCTTCTTACCCAAAGGGTTGAGGATTTAAACCTTCCGTCAGAAGGTCAGGGATATAAAAAATCATCCGCCTATTATTATTTCTCTTCTCGGCAAATTGACTATGACACGAATGTAGTGAGAGGCCACGCCTCGATATTCTGCCCTGCCTTAGGGAATGTATCGGACCAAAGGTCATTGTGTCTGAATGCCGTAGAAAATTACGGGATGGACGATTTTAAAAACTCAAAACCGATATTCTCCTATTCGGATTATATGGATGGTTCTGTACATCTTGCGCAGGCACTCTCAGACATGGAAGCCTATGCACTGGATATCAATCCCCTGGAGTGTGCCGAGGAGAATGGAAAGAAATATCTTTCTACCGACCAAACACATATCGCGCAACAAATGAATCAATGCATAAAACAATATAATCAGTCGCTTACAAAAGTTCCGGGGATTCGGGGTTCCTTTACACAAAGCCTGGCCAAACTCTCTCATGACAGTGTTTTGTCATCGGAAGATCTTACAGCCTTGGCTGGAGAAATGAGTGCGTATGTGAAAACAAATACAAGTTTCTCTGCGCAGGAGCGTCTGAATTTGGGTTTGGGCTCTATTTTTACGAAGAATGCCGCATCCCCAACCCATGACCTGATTTCTTATGCCGGCGCAACGATTCAGTTCAAGGAGCTTTCGCCCGATACAAAACCAGTCCATATCCGGATCAATTTTTAAGCAGTTCTATTTCTCAAAAATTCAGGCCGCCACGGATTCTTGCTGTCCGGGGGCGATTGCGCGACCGACATTCATCTGGTTCAGGTGGTCATGCAGATAATCGATCAGCGTGTCGGTGTGGCCGTGGAAGAAATGATTGGCTTCCTCGATGACGCGGTAATCGATACGGATACCCTTTTGCTGGTAGAGGCGCTCGACCAGATCCGCGACGGATTGCTCGGCCACGACATCATCGCGCCCGCCCTGTACGATCAGGCCGGATGTGGGGCAGGGGGCGAGGAATGTGAAATCCTCGGTGTTGGCGGGCGGGGAGATCGATATAAATCCTTCGATTTCGGGCCGGCGCATCAGAAGCTGCATCCCGATCCACGCGCCGAAGGAAAAACCCGCGATCCATACGAAGGGGGCGTTGGGGTTGAGTTCCTGCATCCAGTCGAGGGCGGAGGCGGCATCGCTCAGCTCACCCTCTCCATTGTCGAAAAGGCCCTGGGACCGGCCCACGCCGCGAAAATTGAAGCGCAGGGTTGAAAATCCGCGGGTCGCGAAGGCCTGGTGCATCATGTAGGTAATCTTGTTGTTCATCGTCCCGCCATATTCGGGGTTGGGATGAAGGATCAGCGCGAGGGGCGCGTTTTTGGTTTTTGCGTGGGAGTAGCGGCCTTCGAGACGACCGGCGGGACCGTTGAAGATTACTTCTGGCATTGAAACCCCTTTTTCAAGTTTTGAATTTTTTATGTCATTGATATTAAAAACAGGTTTCTATTACTTATTGAACTTGTTATAAAAAGTCCAATAAATAATGATAACGTGTTGATATGCTTGTGGATAATTGATCGTAACCGTCTGTGAAAAATAAGATCTATTTTGATTACAACGCCACCGTCCCCCTGCGCCCGCAGGCGCGCGAAGCCATGCGCGAGGCGCTGGGCGGGCCGCTTAACGCGTCGTCGGTGCATGGTTTTGGCCGGGAGGGGCGGAAATTGGTAGAGCGCGCCCGTACGCAGGTGGCCGCTTTGGTGAACGCGCCGCCCGCGCAGGTGATTTTTAACAGCGGCGCGACGGAGGGCAACAATACCGTTTTGAAATATTTCTCCGCCGAGCGCGTTTTGGTCTCGGCGATCGAACACCCTTCGGTTCTGGAAGCCGTTCCCGAGGCTTTGCGGATTCCGGTCACGCGGGACGGGGTTTTGGATCTGGGCGCACTGGAAACTCTCTTGAAACAGGAAAGGACTGGACTGGTCTCGGTGATGCTGGTCAACAACGAAACCGGCGTGATCCAGCCTGTTGCGGAGGCCGCCGCGCTGGCCAAAAGGCATGGCGCGTTTTTTCATTGCGACGCGGTGCAGGCGGCGGGAAAAGTCCCGCTGGACATCGTGGCGCTGGGAATTGATTTCATGACCATCTCCGCTCACAAAATCGGTGGTCCCCAAGGGGCGGGCGCGCTCGTTCTGGGCTTGTGCGGGATCACGCCCGTTTTGCTTCACGGCGGCGGGCAGGAAAAATCCGCCCGGGCAGGTACGGAAAATGTCGCGGCCATAGCCGGTTTCGGCGCGGCCGCCCAAGCGGCGGGAGAAGGGCTTGCCGATGAATCGAAGCGCCTGGAATCCTTGCGCGGCAAACTCGAAACCGCTCTGCAGGAGATTCTGATCCACGGAAAAAACGCCCCGCGCGCACCCAATACAACACTATTCAGCCTGCCGGGGATTAAAGCCGAGACGATGTTGATGGCGCTGGATCTTGAGGGTATCGCGGTATCCAACGGCTCGGCGTGTTCCAGCGGTACGGTAAAACCCAGTGCTGTTCTCAAGGCCATGGGGTACGGGGACGACATCGCGGGGGCGGCGTTGCGGATTTCCACGGGATGGGCGACCACCGAAGAGGAAATCGATGGCTTTTTGGACTCCTTCATGAAAATAAAAAACCGGATGCAGGGAAAGAGAAACGCTCATGCCTGACGTCACTTTTCTTTTTAAAGACGGAAGCGCCCGGACGCTCCGCGTGGCGGAGAATACCTCCCTCATGCGTGCCGCCGTGGAGAACGGGATCGAGGAGATCGAGGGCGCGTGCGGGGGCTGCATCGCCTGCGCGACCTGCCATGTCTATATCCATCCGGACTGGGCGGATCGTGTGATTGCGCAGGACAACGAGAAGAGCGAATCGGAAGAGGACATGCTCGACATGGCTTATGATGTGCGGGAAACATCACGGCTCGGCTGCCAGATCATTGTGACCAAGGCGCTGGACGGTCTGATCGTCGCCCTTCCCGGGGCGGATTTTCCCTCTCCCTTGACAGAGGGTTGAAAGGAAAACCTTGCCTTTCCGGCCCTTTAGAGCTACCTCATCTTCATGCTCAAAACGATCTCCATCCGCGGGGCGCGGGAACATAACCTCAAGGATATCAACGTCGATATCCCGCGCGATTCCCTGACCGTCATCACGGGGCTATCGGGATC
>JAIOYC010000096.1 GCA_021741325.1 Alphaproteobacteria bacterium | reverse complement strand
GGATTTCCCAAAGGCACGGGCCCGGAAATCCTTAAAACGCCGGAGGGTGTGGCGTATGCACCTCTTATTTGCTATGAGGCTATTTTTCCGCAGACAGGAACCGGCATGAAAGCCGATCTGTTGATCAACACAACGAATGATGCCTGGTATGGCGACAGCCCCGGCCCTTACCAGCATTTCACACAGGCCCGTTTCCGGGCTGTGGAATCCGGCGTACCTTTGCTTCGCGCCGCGAATACGGGAATTTCGGGACTCATCGACCCGCTGGGCAGGATTGTTTTTCAAGAACCCTTGATGAAAGAGGGGCAAAAAACACTCAATTTTCCGGAAAAAATAGACGCGCTCTTGAAGATCCCTTACCGGCTACCCAGCCTTTTCTTTTTATTTGCGCTATTCCTGATCCGATATTTTACAGTTAAAAAGCAATAATATTCAACTTAAATGGGATTTTTATTCAAAAAATATACTTCTGGTTAGTTGCATACACTTGTAATCTTCATTATTTAAGCTATATGATGACAAATTAAGTTATGAAAACGAGAATTTAAACAAATGACCACTAAGGAAAAAAAGACGAAAGGCACCCCGGACTCCGTGGACACTCACGTAGGACAGCGTTTGCGTGTGCGTCGTTCCCTTCTGGGGCTTAGCCAGGAGAAACTGGCCGAGTCCATTGGATTAACATTTCAGCAAGTACAGAAATACGAACGCGGCCTTAACAGAATAAGCGCGGGCCGCCTCTATAATCTCAGTAACATTCTCCATGTTCCGGTATCCTATTTCTTTGAAAACCTGGAACCCGGCTCTTCTAAACTTACAGTGGCGTCCGGTTTTTCGGATAATGAGCAGGAAGCTTTTGCCGGCCCGGACATCATGAACGACAAAAAAACCATCGAGCTTGTCCGGGCTTATCACTCCATCAAGGACCCCAAGATCCAGCGGGACGTTCTCCGGCTGGTAAAATCCATGGCGGAATCCGCTCAAAAAAGCGCGGAAGACGCCTGATTAAAGCTTGAAACCCCTTCTGCGAGCCGTTAGGGTTTTCTCTTTTACGCAACAGAGGAACCCCTCCCATGGCACAAACGGCAGAAAAAATCATGACGGACACTCAAGCTGACCTGACGCACTCTCTGAAGGATTACATCTTCACAAGCGAGTCCGTCTCCGAGGGGCACCCCGACAAAATCAGCGACCGCATTTCCGATACGGTGCTCGATCTTTATCTGTCCGCCGATCCTTATGCGCGCGTCGCCTGCGAAACTCTGGTTACAACGGACACCGTCATTATCGCGGGGGAAACACGCGGCCCCGACAGCATCACAAAAGAAAAAATCGAAGACGCCACACGCCAGGCCATCAAATCCATCGGGTATGAGCAGGAAGGATTCAACTGGAAGACCGTCAAGATTGATATCAAGCTTCACGCCCAGTCCGCCGACATCGCGCAGGGCGTTGATTCCGCCGGGAACAAGGATGAAGGCGCGGGCGACCAGGGGATCATGTTCGGCTATGCGACGGACGAGACGGAGGCGCTCATGCCCGCCCCGCTCCATTTCTCCCACCAGATTTTGCGCCTGCTCGCAGAGGATCGCCGCGCGGGGATTTTAACGGCGTTGGAGCCCGATGCGAAATCGCAGGTCACGCTGGAATATAAAAACGACCGCCCCGTGCGCGCCGCCTCCATCGTCGTCTCGACCCAGCACAAGGACGGATACAGCCAGCAGGACATCAAGGACATCGTCCGTCCCTATGTGGAGCGTGTTCTGCCCGCAGGCTGGATGCCGCCGGAAGAAGAATTCTACGTCAACCCCACCGGGCGCTTCGTCATTGGCGGGCCCGTGGGCGATTGCGGCCTGACCGGACGCAAGATCATCGTGGACACCTATGGCGGCGCGGCCCCGCACGGCGGCGGCGCGTTCTCCGGAAAAGATCCCACCAAGGTGGACCGCTCGGCGGCCTATGCCGCGCGCTACCTGGCCAAAAACGTGGTCGCGGCGGGCTATGCCACGGGCTGCACGATTCAGCTCGCCTATGCCATTGGCGTCTCCAAGCCCCTGTCCGTCTACCTGAACACGCACGGCACCGGCACCGCGCCCGAGCCCGTGATCGTCAAGGCGCTGCTGGAGCTGATGGATCTGAGCCCCCGCGGCATCCGGGAGCACCTGAACCTGAATCGCCCCATTTATGCCCGCACGGCGGCCTACGGCCATTTCGGCCGCGCGCCCGAAGCAGACGGCGGGTTCTCCTGGGAGAAGACGGACCTGGTAAAGGATCTGCAAAGGATTATTGGGTAGTAAAATACCTCTATCCGTCATCCCCGCCGTTTAAGCGCGGCTTACGCCGCGCCGCGGGGATGACGTCATAGGGGTCAGGCCGCCTTCCCCGTGAACGCCGCGTAGCCTTTTTCCTCCAGCTCGTGCGCCAGTTCGGGCCCGCCGGTTTTGATGATCTTGCCATCCGCCATGATGTGCACCACATCGGGCTTGATGTAATCCAAAAGCCGCTGGTAATGGGTGATCACCAGGAACGACCTCTCCTTTGAGCGCATGGCGTTCACCCCGTCCGCGACGATTTTCAGCGCGTCGATATCCAGGCCGGAATCCGTCTCGTCCAGCACCGCGAATTTCGGCTCCAGCATCGCCATCTGAAGAACCTCGTTGCGCTTTTTCTCGCCGCCGGAAAAACCGACATTCACCGCGCGTTTCATCATGTCATCCGAGATCCCCAGCGCGATACACTTGGACTTGATGAGCTTCAAAAGGCCCAGCGCGTCAAGCTCCGCCTCGCCGCGCTGCTTGCGCACGGCGTTGATGGCCGTCTTCAGGAAGGTGTTCATGGCCACGCCCGGGATCTCCACGGGGTACTGGAACGCCAGAAAAAGCCCCGCCGCGGCCCGCTCCTCGGGCTCCAGCGCCAGAAGGTCCTCGCCCTCGAGCGTGACGGAGCCGTCCGTGATCTCATAGCCCGGCCTCCCCGCCAGCACATAGGACAGCGTGGATTTCCCCGACCCGTTGGGCCCCATGATGGCGTGAACCTGCCCCGGCTTTATATCCAGCGTGATGCCCTTGAGAATGGGCTTTTGCCCCTCATCGGTTTCAATGGCGGCGTGGAGATTGTTGATTTTGATCATAAATGTCTTCCCTTAATTTTTAAAACCTTCCCGAACCCATTTTAAAATTCGATATCACACAACCCAGAAACGTCATCCCGGCGCAGGCCGGGATCCACCTCTCCGCACCGCGACAGCCTGTTCCATGGATCCCGACTTTCGTCGGGATGACGGTGGATATACGGTGCTATTTACAAATACTTTCAAATAAATCTTCCCAGCGCGGGTTTTCTCGTTCAATCAAATTCTTCTTCCAGTCGCGCTTCCACTCCTTGATCTGTCTTTCCCGCTGGATGGCGCTTTCCGCATTTTCATGCGCTTCATACCAAACCAGCATTCTCACATCGTATTTCTTCGTGAACCCACCGAACGTTCCCTCTCTATGCTGTGACACTCTCTGAACCAGTCCGAGGTCATGCCCGCATACAAGGTCCCGTTCCGGCCGCTCGCCATCATATAGACAAAAAACCGTTTTTCCATCCCTGAAACCGTTTGCCGCGGGCAGTATATATGTCCAGAATATTTTTTCCATTCTTATTTGGAAGCCCCTGAAAAGCCTGAGGCGCCGGCCGCCTCAATCATGGTAGGCTTATGCGATGGGTCTTCTCAAAAAAGCTCTCGACCGCATTGATTTCGCCTTCATGTATTTCATGAAGCTGCCGCTGTTTCTGAAGATCATCGCGGCCATGACCATGATCGTTCTGCCGGTCCCGGTTTTTAACCTCCTGGATCTCGAATTTTATTCCAACACGGAAGTCGCCTCCGCTTTTTTCAAGCATTATTTCATTCTCAACAACCTGCTGCTCCTTATTCATATAGGCGCCGCCCTGCCCGCCATCGTTCTGGGCCCCCTGCTCCTGCACACGGCCCTGCGCAAGCAGAAACCGAAATTACACGCACGGCTGGGGAAGATTTACATCACGGCCTGCCTGATAAGCGCCGTGACGGTGTTTCCCCTGGCGATTTCGCACAGGCTGGGATTCGTGCCGCAATTGGGGTTTGGCGCCATGGCGGTGAGCTGGTTTACCCTCACCTATCTGGCGTACGGCGCGGCCAGGGCGCGGGATTTCACGGCCCACAAGCGCTGGGTCCTGCGCAGCTACGCCATGACCTTTGCCTTCGTGCATGTCAACCTGACCTACCGGCTGTTTCTGCCCTATGACAGCCTGAGCATCATCTCCGTGAAGGTGTTCCAAAGCATGATCAGCTGGCAGGCGAATTTAATGTGCGTGGAAATCTATCTGGCGGGGACGACGACCGCCGGGAAATTTGTCGGGAGAGAGACCTTTATAAGAAACCTGACACGCTGGAGCAAAAACGACCGGTTCCACTGGCGGGCGGGGCTCATCACCCCACGCTTCCCTCCAGGCTAATCCCCACCAGTTTTTGCGCTTCCACGGCGAATTCCATGGGGAGATTCTGAAGGACTTCGCGGGCAAAGCCGTTCACGATGAGGGCCAGCGCCTCCTCCGCGCTCATGCCGCGCTGGAGGCAGTAGAAGAGCTGGTCTTCCGAGATTTTGCTGGTCGTGGCCTCATGCTCCAGCATGGCCGTTTTGTTCCGGCTTTCGATATAGGGCACGGTGTGCGCGCCGCATTGATCGCCGATGAGCAGGGAATCGCACTGGGTGAAGTTCCGGGCGTTCTCCGCGCCGGGCATGATCTTCACCAGGCCGCGATAGGTGTTATCGGATCGCCCCGCCGAAATGCCCTTGGATACGATCCGGCTTTTCGTGTTCTTGCCCAGATGGATCATCTTCGTGCCGGTGTCGGCCTGCTGACGGCCGTTGGTGATGGCAACCGAGTAAAATTCGCCCTGCGACCCGTCGCCCTTAAGGATGCAAGACGGGTATTTCCAGGTGATGGCCGATCCCGTTTCCACCTGCGTCCAGGAAATGCGGGAATTGCGCCCTTCGCACAGACCGCGCTTGGTCACAAAATTATAGATCCCGCCCTTGCCGTCTTCGTCGCCCGGATACCAGTTCTGCACGGTGGAATATTTGATCTGCGCGTCCTCATGGGCGACCAGTTCCACCACGGCGGCGTGCAGCTGGCGCTCGTCGCGCATCGGGGCGGTGCAGCCCTCAAGGTAGGATACATAGGCCCCCTTGTCCGCGATCACCAGCGTTCTTTCGAATTGCCCGGTGTTCAGCTCGTTGATCCGGAAATAGGTGCTGAGTTCCATGGGGCAGCGCACGCCCGGCGGGATGTAAACGAACGATCCGTCGGTAAAAACCGCAGAATTCAGACAGGCGTGCTTGTTGTCGCCAAAGGGCACCACGGAGCCCATATATTTGCGCACCAGTTCGGGATGCTCGCGCACGGCCTCGCTGATGGAACAGAAAATAACACCCACCTCTTTCAGTTTGGCCTTGAAGGTCGTGGCCACGGAGACGGAATCAAAAACCACGTCCACCGCAACCCCGGCGAGCATTTCCTGCTCTCGCAAGGGAATACCCAGCTTCGCGTAGGTCTCCAGCAGCTTGGGGTCAACCTCATCCAAACTCTGAGGACGATCCGCCATGCTCTTGGGCGCAGAGTAATAATAGGCGTCCTGATAGTCGATTGCGGGGAAATCCACCTTGGCCCATGTGGGCTCGGCCATGGTCAGCCAATGGCGGAAGGCCTTGAGACGCCATTCCAGAAGCCATTCCGGCTCCTCCTTCTTGGCCGAGATAAAGCGCACGATGTCCTCGGAGAGGCCCTTGGGAGCCTTGTCCGTCTCGATGTCGGTGACGAACCCGGCGCTGTAACCGCGCCCCAGCCCCTCGACCGTCTTGATGGTGTCTTGCGATATGCTGCTCATGCCAGTCATATGTCACGAAAGGCGCAGAATTTCAAGGGAGACGCTTAAAGAAACCTTATAACGACGGCGGATGGAAGCGTTAACGATTTGTTAATCTCCGCACACTACAATTTCATTATGTCCTTACTTGCGGCCAATTTCAATGCCCTCGCCTCAAACGAACGGGATGCCACCCCCGGGCCCGAACCATCCGCTGGGCCAAAACCACCGAATAACGTAGCGTTCGATCTGTATACCGGGAAAGACGATCTCAAAGGTAAAAAAGAAGCCGTAAAAACCGAACTCGAAAACCCTGTCTTTTACGATGTGGAATCCTGCGGACCTTCTCAAACACCTTTGGATTGCCTGATCAGGACGCTGAGAGAACATGTCAAAGAATACGGAACAATTGACGAATTATGGCTGAACGGACATGGAGGAAAGCTCTTCATGGGCAATGGCTCCGGAGATTCTGATAAAGGCATTCATGTATGGGATCTTCTTCCTGCTCTTCACTATCTTAAAGAAGAATTGGGCATGAAGGTTACCGACCGGATTATCCTAAAAGGATGCTCGACATTGTCGAATCTTAATAACGAGGAAATCAGAATTCTGCGTGACTGGGCCAAAAATGATTGGGAACTTGTCGGAACGGTTTCATACAATGTTTCAGGCGGGGTTTTGGGGGTTGGATTTAATGTAGGTCGCTACGTACAATTCACGCCCGAAGGGAATGTCATCTGGGATCCCAAATTGGATGATCCCTGGAATCCATACGCTCTTATCAGTGCCGACCACAGCTGGACCGACCACCATATCGGCCGTACGCAGGAGGAAGGCGCACGGCTGATGGACGAGGCGCAGGCCCGGGAGAAAGCGCAGTTCGAGCGGGAATTCCAAAAAATCACCAGCCCGTTTGTGACCGGGCCGAAGTTTTAATTCCTCCGATCTAAATCTTACAACGCTGTCATCCCGGCG
>JAIOYC010000095.1 GCA_021741325.1 Alphaproteobacteria bacterium | reverse complement strand
GCCCCGCAAGCCGCCCGCGGGCGCGCGGGCCTGGATATACCCGCCCTCAAGCTGAATCGTGGCACCCATTTCCTCCAAGCCCCTGATATGAAGATCCACGGGCCTGGTGCCGATCGCGCAGCCGCCCGGCAGGGAGACTTTCGCCTGCCCGAAGCGCGCCAGCAAGGGGCCCAGAACCAGAATGCTGCCGCGCATCTTGCGCACCAGCTCATAGGGAGCCGTCTGGCCGGTGATCGCCCCGGCGTTCAGCGCCATCAGATCCCGCTCCTGGACGACGGTGCAGCCCACATGCTCCAGCAGATCTTTCAAGGATTTAATATCCCGCAATCTGTTGGGAGTGTTTTCAAGATAGAGCGTTTCCCCCGTCAGGAGAGCCGCGCACATCAGCTTCAGGGCTGCGTTTTTCGCGCCGCTGACCGGAAGAACACCGTTAAGCGGCTGGCCGCCCACAATGCGGATCTTGTCGTGAGCGGATGTGTTTTTCTCGCCCGGCCCGGCGCCGTCGTCCTGCGACGGATGAGGAAAGGATTGTATGTTGTGCAAGACCATCTTATATATTCCTTGATTTTCCGCCGGAGAGCCCGCTTGTTAGCATATTCGGCCTGACTTATCTATGAAAACTTATTTGCGGGGCTTTTGGCAATGACAAACCTCAAAAATGCCGAAGAAAAAGCGGACTTCCCCCGGAAGCTTTTTGCCGGCGCCTGCGATTTCATGTTGGGCGCAGCCCAGCTTTCCCAGCTTCCCTCCGCCGACCTGCCCGAGATCGCCTTCGCGGGGCGCTCCAATGTGGGAAAATCCTCGCTGGTCAATGCCCTGACGGGCCGGAAAACCCTGGCGAAAACCTCTCACACGCCGGGCCGGACGCAGCAGCTTAATTTTTTCAATCTCGGCCAGCGCCTCTATATGGTGGATCTGCCGGGATACGGCTATGCCAAAGTGTCCAAAAGCCAGAAAAAAGAATGGGATACCCTCATCCGGGATTATTTGCGCGGACGCCCTAGCCTGCGCTGCGTCTTTATCCTGGTGGATTCCCGCCACGGCCTCAAGGAAAGCGACCGCGAGCTGATGGCGATGCTCGATCAGGCGGGCGTGTCCTACCGGATCGTGCTGACCAAGACCGACAAGACCAAAACCCAGGATCTTGAAAAAGTCATCACGGCGGCGGCGGCGGATATAAAATCGCGCGCGGCGGCCTTCCCCGAGATCCTCATGACCAGCTCCCACATGCTCACCGGCCTCGACCGGCTGAAGGAACTGATCGCGGGCATTTTGGATTCCCCCTGAGCCCGCGCAAAGCCGGGCCGGGATTTACAAAATGAAGAAGGCAGCCCTATAATCATGAAACGGCCTCCCTCCCCGCTCAGAGCGTCCAAAATGAAATCCGGTCTTGTCTGTTCCTGCTTGTTTTTATGCGCTCTGCTCTGCGGGCCTTTGGCCGCGCGCGCGCAAAATCTCGGCACGCTGACCGCGGGGCAGCTTCATGAATCCTGCGTGGTGGCCGAGACCCTGGGCGCGGATATCCGCGAGCTGACCGATGCGGAGCGAATTCATCTGGGCTATTGCGTGGGCGCGGTGAACGCCGCCGTCTATTACCTGCGCGCCGACCGGGCGCTCTACAAGGACAAAGGGTATTTCAAGGCCTGCATCCCCGAAAGCCGGACCATGGCGCAGATCATGTTCATCGTGCGTTATTATCTGGAGCAGCGCCCCGAAGTCTATGAAGAGGACGCCATGAAACATGTCACGGCCGCCCTGCAAAAGGCCTTTCCGTGTCCAAGGAAAGCGGGAAATTGATTGAGGATTCAAGGCAAGTACGCGAAGGGTGGTGGGCACGGAGGGACTTGAACCCTCACGGCCTTGCGGCCAACGGATTTTAAGTCCGCAGCGTCTACCATTCCGCCACGCGCCCCCGTCCGGGTCAAAAGATACGCAGCCCCCGCGCAAGATGCAATCCCGTTCCGGGGGGCCGATAAGTACCAAAAACCCTCAAAACTCCATCAGATATCCTTTTTTTTGCCACATTCGCGGGCGATACTGGGATTATAGAATTTGTTTCTCCTTAGACACACCGCACGGCCCACACATTAAAAAACCGCTGCTCCCTACCAGGGCAGCGGTTTTTTTAATTCCACCCGCTTTCAACTTTTCGCTTGATTTTTCTTGACAATAAAAAGATTTTGCGTATCTTACAGGCAATACTATTCATAAAGATGGAGGATTCAATGGCATTCGAAGGAGAAAGCTCAATCACGGGTAAAGGTTTCGAGGGGACAGTGTGGGAAGTTCTACCTGCGGAATCAAAAAAAACTTTTAACATCGCCGCTTCTGAACCCGTCTTGAAGGAGATTAAGCCCGCTCACGTCTCTCCAAAGAAATTTATAGAATGGCATCCCTCTGAAACATAGTTTTCGATTTTAAGCCTTTGGAAAACCTTCTTAAGGCTTAGGGGTAAAATCAGGGCACTGCGCCGCCACACGTTTATACTCCTCCCGGGAATCCAGCTTGCGCTGCTTATCCAGGCGCTCGGCCTCCATGGCGTCTGATTCACGCTTCACAATCTCCGCCGCGAGGCGCTGCATCCGGGCGCTTTCATCAGGGAGCCGGGCGGCCTCTATCACACCGCTGGCAAAACCGCGCTTCTCCAGCACGCGGGAGAGCTCCTTCCCGACGGAGCGCGCAAACCGGTCCGCGACCTCCCGATCCACCTGGATATGATTCATTTCGTGATCTTCAACGGCCTTTTTCATGCACGGATCCGCCGCGACTTCCCGGGCAATTACGATGGAGGGATCAATCTCCAGCGTCACATCGATCCTGTCGTACCAGACGCACGCGATCCCCCGAACCGGATCGGTGCGCTGGGCGAGGCTGATCTTTTGCGTGATCTTCAACGCGCCCTTCATGAATCCCTGGGTTACGCTCGACCCTCCGAAGGCATGGGGATTGACGGCGTTGGGAATCTGGCCCTGGAGGTCTCGCAGATTTTTCCGGTAATCATAACTTATATCCCGGCTGAGGGCTTCCACATGGATGGGAGGAGGCTTGGAGTGGTCGCACAATTCACCGCCCGTCCCCGCAAGGATCAAAAGCCCGCCCGCCGCCAAAGCATTCAAGCCAAACATGTGACAAACGCCTTCCCTGAGCCGCCCCGTTTATAGTATACCAGAGGCTGCCGCTGCCCTGTAAAACAAAGACGTAAAACAAACACGGAAAAAATTAAAGGATATTAGCTATGCCCTTTCTCGCCTATCTTCTGGACACCGCCATTAATATTTACGTGATCCTGATCATCGTTCAGGTCGCGATGAGCTGGCTGATCGCCTTTGAAGTGGTCAACGCCCACAGCCCGCAGGCCCGCAATTTGATGGCCCTGCTGGAGAAAATCACCGAGCCTCTCTACCGGCCCATTCGCCGCTTTGTGCCCCCCATCGGCGGCATCGATCTGACCCCCCTCATCGTTATTATCGGGATCTCGTTTGCGGGCAAGATCCTGACCGGCGCCCTTCTGGCCCTTTAAATATTATGAGCGCCCGGATTATTGACGGAAAAACCATGGCGGCGGCCCTTCGCCGGGATATAGCCACCCGCGCCGCTTCCTTGCCGCGCCCGCCCGGTCTGGCGGTCCTTCTGGTGGGGGACGATCCGGCCTCGCATGTGTATGTGCGCAACAAGATCCGGGCCTGCCAGGAGGCCGGGATCAAAAGCTTCGAAAGCCGCCTGGACGCCCGCACGACGCAGGCGGAGGTCGAGGCGGAGATCAAGGCCTTCAACGACAATCCCGCCATAGACGGCATTTTGCTCCAGCTTCCCCTGCCCGGCCATCTGGACGCGCAGCGCCTCATCCAGGCGATCGATCCGGGCAAGGACGTGGACGGGCTGACCCTGCGGAATATCGGGGCGCTGGTGTCGGGAATGCCCGGTCTGGTGCCCTGCACCCCGCAAGGCGCGCTGATCCTCATTAAAACCGTGCGGGAAGACCTCAGCGGCCTCCATGCGGTGGTCATCGGGCGCTCGTTGCTGTTTGGAAAACCGATGGGTCAGTTGCTGCTGAACGCGGACTGCACGGTGACCCAGGCGCATTCGAAAACCAGAAATCTGCCGGAGATCTGCCGGAGCGCCGATATCCTGATTGCCGCCGCCGGGCGTCCGGAAATGGTCCGGGGTGACTGGATCAAACCCGGAGCCATCGTGATCGATGTGGGAATCAACCGGCGCGAAAACGGAACGCTCTGCGGGGATGTGGCCTTCGACGAGGCCGTCCTGGTGGCTGGCGCCCTGACCCCCGTACCGGGCGGAGTGGGCCCCATGACGATCGCCTGCCTGCTGAAAAACACGCTGGAAGCCGCAGCTTCCAGCCCTCGCCCTCATGAAATATTATTGAAATAGATAAATTATCACTTGCTCTTTTTGGGAAAATGTTTTTTAATTTGGCCCAATCTTTGGGCTTCGTGCTTTGACTGCAAAATCAGCTCAAGTATTACCCAGAGGGCTGATTTCAGCGTTAACAACCAAAGCAAGGAGCTTACTCTATGTCGCAAACAGGAACCGTCAAATGGTTTAACCCCACGAAAGGGTACGGCTTTGTCGTGCCTGACGATGGCGGTAAGGACGTGTTCGTCCATATCTCCGCTGTGGAAAAAGCCGGCATGTCCGGACTGTTCGAGGGACAAAAGATCCGGTTCGAACTGCAGGAAAACCGTGGCAAGCAAGCCGCCGTTAACCTCCAGTCGGCTGACTAACACCTCATTACACAGTCGATTTTTAAAACCCGCTCGTGCAGAGCGGGTTTTTTTATGGGCGTTTTGCGCGTATGCTCAAAATATATGAACCCACCGGACCCCCGTTAGATCCATGACAGTTCCCCTCTGGGCTCTTTTTGGAATAGGGGCCGCCGGATTTTCCGCCGCCATGATGCTTCTGCAGGAACGCTTCCGGCTGAACGGCTATGCGCTGGCCTTCTGGAACAAGGCGGCCTGCCTGCTGATCACCCTGCCGTTCGTGATCTCCCACGGTCTGCCGCCGGAGCCTCTGTTTTATGTGTTTCTGGCCCTGACGGCTGTTCTCTACGCCATCAGCGACGTGGTGTTTTTCAGTGCCATTCCCAAATCCAGCGCCGGGGCCGTCGCGCGTCTCGTCCCCTCGGCTGCGGTGCTGAGCTTTCTGCTGTGGTTTGTGATAGATCCCTCCCTTCTGCAGAAATACCTGACGACGCCCCTGCTCTCGGCCCTGATCTTCACGACGCTTTGCCTCTTTGCCTTCTTCGCGTTCCGGCTTAAGAAATGCACCGTTACCATGGCCACCCTGCGGAGCGTCTGGTTCGTCGTGTTCGCGGCCACGGTAGGGCCGCTCCTTACCAAGCTTGTCACACAGCACGCCGACATGGGGCAGGCCATCTATGCCTATGTGTTCTTTCAGGCCGCGATGATGATGACGCTGTGGCTGGCCTATCTATTCATCCGCCAGCCGGTCGCGCTCGATACATTCTTCGCGCGCTCCACCTGGAAGCCGGGCCTCATCGTAGGCACAGCGAGCGCCGGGGCGGTCTTGCTGAAATTCACATCCTTTTACTATGTGGACAACCCAGCCTATATCCCGGCCATCATCGCGCTGGATTCCGTTTTTATTCTGTTCGTCTATAAAATCCGGGGAAAGAAAAGCGAGGGTGATATCCTCTCCGGCCTAGGGCTTGTGGCCTGCGCGGCAGCGCTGATTGTGCTAAAGGCGCAAAATTAGGTTATTTGTTCTTTTCCTTTTTCAGCAATACGCGCAGATGCGGCATTCCGTTTTCCGCCTCGTATTTCTCGTAGTATTGCTGGTGATATTCCTCGCCTTCCCAGAACGTCCCGGCGGGCTCGATAACTGTCACCACGGGCTTGGGATAGATTTTATCAGCCTCGACCTGGGCTTTCACGGCCTGCGCGATTTTCATCTGCTCCTCGTCTTGCGTAAAGATCCCGGAGCGGTACTGCGTTCCCAAATCCACGCCCTGCCCATCCACCTGCGTGGGGTCATGGGCCTTGATCAGGAAAAATTCAACCAATTCCTTATATGAAACCTTCTCCGGGTCGAACGTGACCTCCACAGCCTCCGCATGACCCGTGTTTCCGGTCGTGACCGCGCGGTATGTGGGTTCCTCCATCTGGCCGCCTATATAGCCCACCCGCGTAAACAGTACGCCCGGCAGCGCCCGGAATTCGCTTTCCATGCACCAAAAACAACCGCCCGCGAAGAACGCGGCGGGGTATCCTTCGGGTTTCTTGCTCATCAAATCCTTTCCTTTGGTCATAGCCATGGCGGAGCCCCCTGCCAGCAACAAAAAAACACAGGCTATACTGCCAACGATCCACCGCACGGTTTATTCCCTTCCTATAATCACATACACTTCCCTAAGCTCAATTCGCGCGAAAACGGCCCGATGTTACATATTTTCCAGAAACGCTACAGATCCCCGAATTTCAATGACCGGGCGGCCGGGGCCCGGCCCTCCCTGCTTATTCTACATTATACGGGGATGCCGGGCGCGAAAGAAGCACTGGACCGCCTTTGTGATCCGGCCTCCCAGGTCAGCGCCCACTATCTGATCGAGGAAAATGGCCGCCTCCACGCGCTTGTGGACCCGCGTCGCCGCGCCTGGCACGCCGGGCGCTCTTATTGGAAGGGGGAAAGAGACATCAATTCCCATTCCCTGGGCATAGAGATCGTCAATCCGGGGCATGAATTCGGCTACCGCCCCTTTCCCCCCGCCCAGATCAACGCGCTCGTTAAACTCTCTAAAACGCTCATGAAACGCCACGGCATAGCTCCCGGAGGCGTCCTGGCCCACTCGGACGTCGCGCCCGCGCGCAAGCAAGACCCCGGAGAGCTATTTCCCTGG
>JAIOYC010000094.1 GCA_021741325.1 Alphaproteobacteria bacterium | reverse complement strand
CCTTCGGGCTGTTCGAAACGATGCTGCATCAATTGCGGGAGAGCATCACCATGACGCTGTGCCTCGTGGAGATGGGGCCCGCGCCCGAAGCCCCTCCGGGTATCATTCTTCCCGGCATGACCCGGTCCCAGCCGATGCAGGAAACAAGGCAGGATCCGGCCCTCATGGGCACCGGGACCGCCGCCGCCAGGGGGCAGACTGTTCCCCGGCAGCAGGCCGCGCCCGCCCCGTCGCGCCGGGCCTTCGACAAAAAGGATCCCTCCACCTGGGGCAAGGTCGCGCGCAATGCCGCCTGCCCCTGCGGCTCAGACAAGAAATTCAAGCATTGTCATGGGAAGTTGTTGGGGTAGCAGAAAGGCCTTCCGGATGTCCGGAAGGCCTTCTGAAGCGGCAGAGCGGTTATCTGTTGCTCTGGTTGCTGCTGCTTCCGCTCTTGGAGCTTTTGTTTTTATCCGAGCTGGATGAGCTCTTGCCTGAACTCTTGCCGCGCTGGGAACTCGAGCTTTTCTGGTTTTTGCCTTTCATGACAGTCTCCTTTTGGTTGGTTGCTACTGCTGTTTCCAACGATCAGGAGAGCCGCCTGTTCCGAATTATTTTCCGCCGATCTTCCCCACCCCGCCCATCGGGGACGAATACGCCGCCTGCCCCTGCGGTTCAGGCAAAAAATCAAGCATTGCCGTGGGAAATTACTGGGGTAGACAGGCTGGCTTGTGTCTCTTTTCTTCTATAGAATTAAAGCCATCTTTGATGGACTTTAGTTTGAGGGGGAATGGAATGAAAATTTTAGGCGCGGATCTGGTTTTGCTGGATGGTCCTATTTCTTTCAAACCTACCCGAGATAAAATAAGGGCGGGGGTGTTCGGCGCTGCGTGTGGCTCGACGTTTGGTTTGAATAATATGAGTGTCAGAACGGCCTTTGCCGGGGCGGTGGCTGGAGGGATCATAAACTACTTTATGACGGCTCCTCCCTCCGCGGTTCCCCCCATGTCTGATCCTGAAGCGCAAAAGCAGTACCTGGACAGAGATCTCGTCTAGAAAGGGGTTTCCCAAGCGGAGTCAGACGATCTTCCCCACCCCGCCCATATAGGGCTTCAGCACATCGGGCACGAAGATTCCGCCATCAGCAGGATCATAATAATTCTCCATCACGGCGATTAGCGCGCGGCCCACGGCGACGCCCGATCCGTTGAGCGTGTGGACGAAGCGCGTGGCCTTGTCGCCCTTCGCGCGGGTGCGGGCGTTCATGCGCCGTGCCTGAAAGTCCCCGCAGTTCGAGCAGCTTGAGATCTCGCGGTATTTCTCCTGCCCCGGCAGCCAGACCTCTATGTCGTAGGTCTTGCGCGCGCCGAATCCCGTGTCGCCGGTGCAGAGCATCACGGTGCGGAAGGGCAGGCCCAGCTTTTTCAGGATCGTCTCGGCGCAGCCCGTCATGCGCTCATGCTCGGCCTCGCTGTCTTCGGGGCGGACGATGGAGACCATTTCCACCTTATAGAACTGGTGCTGGCGCAGCATCCCCTTGGTGTCCTTTCCGGCCGCGCCCGCCTCGGAGCGGAAGCAGGGCGTATAGGCCGTATAACGGCGGGGCAGGGAGTCCTCCTCCACGATCATCTCCGCCACGATGTTGGTCAGGGGCACCTCGGCGGTGGGGATCAGCCAGTCCCCCCGCGTGGTGCGGAACAGGTCGTCCGCGAATTTCGGAAGCTGGTTCGTGCCATAGGCCGCGCTGTCCTTGACCATCAGCGGCGGAGAGACTTCCGTATAGCCGTGCTCCTGCGTGTGGGTGTCCAGCATGAACTGCGCCAGCGCGCGCTCCATGCGGGCCAGCCCGCCCGAGAGCATCGTAAAGCGCGAGCCCGACATTTTCGCCGCCGTCTCGAAATCCATCATCCCGAGCTTCTCCCCGATTTCGGCATGGTCCGGGCCTTTTTTCACGCGGATGTCGCCCACGCGGCGCACTTCTTTGTTGTCGCTTTCGTCTTTCCCGTCGGGCACGTCGGCGAACAGGATGTTGGGCAGGCTCGCGAGATGCTGGTTCAGGGAGTCCGCCAGCGTGCGCTCGCGTTCCTCCAGGTCGGCCATCTCCCGCTTGAGCGAGGCGACGATCTCCATCTGCGCGTCGGCGTTCCCGCCGCTCTTTTTGATTTCCCCGATTTTCTGGGATTCGGCGTTGCGGCGGGCCTGAAGGTCCTGCAGGGCGGTCTGCGCGGTACGGCGCTCCTCGTCGAGCTTCAGGATCGCGGGCGTCTGGGCCGCCATCCCCCGCCGGGCCCAGCCCTTGTCGAACTCTTCCGGGTTGTCCCGTATGGCCTTGATGTCGAACATGGTTTTACATTCCCTTCAGGTAAGCTATGCTTGGAGCTGTTATGCCCCAAGTCTATGAGATTGTAAAACCCGATCGGGCCCTGCCGCTGGTTTTTGACTCTCCGCACAGCGGATGCGTGTATCCGGCTGATTTCGGTCATGCCTGCGCGTCTGAAGAGCTTTCGCGGACCGAGGACAAATATGTGGACGACCTGTTCGCCTGCACCCCCGCCTACGGGGCGTCCTTTTTGCGGGCGTTTTTCCCGCGCGTCTATATTGATCCCAACCGGGCCGTCACCGATATAGATCCGGCGCTTCTGGGCGGGCCCTGGCCGTATGGGGATATTCATCCCACCGCGCGCTCGGACGCCGGAATCGGGCTGATCAGGCGGCTCGCCCGACCCGGGGTGACCGTCTATAACCGGCAGCTGAGCCCCCAGGAAATCGCGGGACGGATCAGGGAGTATTACCAGCCCTATCACGAAGCCTTGGCCGCACTTCTGGAGGAGACCCACTATAATTTCGGGCAGGTCTGGCATGTCAATTGCCACTCCATGCCCGCGCGCAGCGCCCTGCCGAAATCTCCCATCGGTTTTTCCGGACGCCACGCCCGGGCGGTGGATTTCTGTCTGGGGGATCGTGACGGACTGACCTGCTCAAGGGAATTTATCCATGCCTTGCGCGACTTTTTGCGCGGCCTGGGCTACAGCGTGACCATCAACGATCCGTTCAAGGGGCTGGAGATCATCGGCCGTAGCGGATCACCAGCCCGCGGCTTTCACGCCGTGCAGCTGGAGGTCAACAAATCCCTGTATATGGACGAGGACACGCAGAAAAAACTGCCGGATTATGCCGCGTTCAAGGGCGATATCGAAAAGCTGATCGCGTTCTGCGCCGCCTGGGCCGAAAGCCGGCTGATGCCCATGGCCGCAGATTGAAAGATAAAGATATTGCTCAATCCTCTTTATCGCGCCATCGCCAGAATGGGAACGGAAATTCTTTTGTCTCGGGCGGAGATTTCTATAGAACCGGCGGAAAGAAACGCGGAAGTGAGATCGGAATATTGTTCTTGCCCGGCCTCGGAAATATAAACAACAGGCCTCGCGGACGTCGTTCCCGTCTGTAAAAGCTCGGGAAAGGCGATTTTGGGGCTGTTATCGGGAACCCGATTTCCGTTTATTTCAGGCCATCTCAGCCTGTTGATCAGGGAGGCGGCGATACGCGCGTGTCTCGTTTTCGTGCTTGCTAAGCTGTCCATGTGGGGGCTCCTGTTTTGTTTCCCAAGAGATTACATAGTCAATATTTTGATGGGCGTCAAATCTTTCGTAAATTTTGCGGATCCGGCGGTTCTGGTTGATCTTTCCCGTTTCCGTCATTACCGTGATTCATTATGAAACAGGACAAGCTCGACAAGCGCGCTGCCGCGCTGCGGGAGAATTTAAAGAGGCGAAAATCCGCTGCCTTGAAGACCGGGAAGGCATCCGGGACCCAGCCAGAGATGTTAAAAGCCGATCCCAAGAAGCCGGAATAGCAATGATGTGTTATTGACAAGAAGGCATATTTTTGATATGTATATATCCCTTATACATAAGGATAAAAATCATGTCGAAATTAAGCTCTCTAAGGAAAATCAGTTTAGGGTTGACCTTCTGCCTTTGTGCAGGAATGGCAGTAAGCTATGCCCCTATCCTGACGGATGAGGAGGGAGCCAAGAAAACACTTACAGATTTTGGTTTAGTGCCGCTCGAAGTGGGCGGAGGGCCTTGGGGTGTGCCGCCGGGTATTTATAAAACAAAATTCAAAGCCCTTCATAGCTCAGGAGACACTCTGACGGGTTATGTAAGGCGAGGCTTTGTTGGAGAACCCGGGATTCGCTTCCGCTCCTTTGACTAGATGCTTTCCTCCGCTATAGGATTGGTTTAAACCATATCTTTTCTGGGGAAGGGATTTTTCTGTGCGTCACAAATCATCAAAGAGAGAAGAAGCGGCTGTGGCCGAAGCAACGGCCATGCTCCCCGGCCTGCTGGCCGATCACCAGATCCGCGCGCTGGCGCAGGGGCAGGGCATGATCGAGCCCTTCGTGGAGCGGCAAAAGCGCGAGGGCGTTATCTCCTACGGCCTGTCCTCCTTCGGTTATGACGCGCGCACCGCGGACGAATTCAAGATCTTTACCAACGTGGACAACGCGCTGGTCGACCCGAAGGATTTCTCGCACCAGAGCTTCGTGGACCGCCAGACCGATATTTGCGTCATCCCGCCCAACAGTTTCGTGCTGTCCCGCACGGTGGAATATTTCCGCATCCCGGAGGATGTTCTGGTGATCTGTCTGGGCAAGAGCACCTATGCGCGCTGTGGCCTGATCGTGAACGTCACACCGCTGGAACCGGGCTGGGAAGGGCACGTCACGCTCGAGATCTCCAACACCACGCCGCTGCCCGCGCGCGTCTACGCGAACGAGGGCATCGCCCAGTTTCTCTTCTTCAAGGGCAGCGCGCCCTGTGAAGTTACCTACGCCGACAAGGCCGGAAAATATATGGGCCAGCGCGGCGTGACGCTGCCGAAGCTGTAGTTTTTCCTGGACATATCATTGTCTCCGGTCTATCACTTGCAGATAATTCTATAATCTGCGTGGGAGTCCTCTGTGAAATCCGATTTCAATGTGGTGTCGATCCAGGGGGAAAACCTTTTCCACCATAAAGATAAAAGCGATCCCGCGGGCGTCCTCTTCGACGAGCTTTCGGCGAACGATGTTTTATCTCCCGATTCTAGCGTACGGTTCAGCCGGGGAGGGCAGCCTCTCGCAGAAGGAAAGGTCCGTGAACTTCCCCATATGGGGTACGGTCTGTACTTTGAGATACGTCCGGGTGATCTCAGGGACAGGCTGATGGAGGCCAGCCGGGAGCCGGGAAACAAGTCACTTCCTTGTATAGGCATTATAAACGCCTCGTTCTTGGAGGCCGGGGATTGTCTCACGATTGAGGAGGATGATTCCGCGCATCCTCCTTCTTCCCTCCTCGTAAGAATAAAGGATAATTATCGTAAAGATGAGGTCAGGAGAAGAATTCCGCGTGAACAGCGCAGCGGAAATGAGGGCTGGAAACGTCTGATCGACGAAAAGAAAAAA
This sequence comes from Alphaproteobacteria bacterium, assembly GCA_021741325.1. Taxonomy (GTDB): domain Bacteria; phylum Pseudomonadota; class Alphaproteobacteria; order Micavibrionales; family Micavibrionaceae; genus JAIOYC01. The sequence continues at coordinate 1,496 of JAIOYC010000094.1, read as the reverse complement.
ATCACCCTGCCCGAAATTCTCCGCTTCGCGCGATAGGGCCTTCAGCTCTCTGCCGTCATTACCCGGCTTGTCCGGGTAATCCATCCCCCTTCGCCCCGTCTTCGCTATGCCGCGCTGTGGATCACCCGCATAAAGCAGGTGATGACGGATTTGAGGAATATTCAACAGTTATCGGAAATGACAATAACGCCTCATTTCTTTATCTTGGATGTAAAGAGGATCCTTATTCTTGACATATAAATAAATATGGGCTATATCCAAGGCTACCCTTCAGGAAAGCGGAGCGACCATGAAATATGAAATAGATGTTATCAGCCGGCAGGCCGAAGGCGGCGAATCCGGACAACTGGAAAACCTGTTCCACGCTGCCTCCGCTGGGGATGAGGTTGTATTTGATCGCCTGCTTCCTAACTCGGATTTCGAAGATGGTTCCTTTGTCGTACGCCGCGAAGGGAGGAAACTCACAAGTGGGGTCATTTATACGAATGATTGGGGAAAAAAGCTGCCTGTGATAAATCCGCCTGTGAGTAAGGATGTCCTGTCTTTGATGAAAACCCATTTCTTTCAAGAAACACAGAAAAAGCCCAGTCAAAATTCACTCCGGACTTCTCTGGCGGCGGCGGATTTTCAACCAGGCGATAAGATTGTTCTGAATGTGCCCCAGCCTTTGGAGTCCTCCCTGCCGGGTGTCCTAAAGGACGCTTATCAGTGGAAGCAGGTGGAAAATGGCTGCGAAGGGCGGAATTTTGGAAAAAAAGAGCCTGTTGAAGTATGGAATATATTTCATGCTGAAGTGGATAAAGCCCAAAAAACGCCCCTGCCGCCCGTGCTCCGCTTCGCGGAACCAGAGGATATCTTCTAGGCTTTCTTAAATTTAAAACCGCCGGCTCAGGTTGAAATAAAGCTTCGGCGAGCGGTCGCCGCGCGTATCCACGTCGCGGCTGATCGGGAAGGCGATCGCAAGGCCGGCCTCGGTGTCCTTTATGAGGTCGGCGCGTATTCCAACCCCTGTCGAGGTTACGCTTTCCTTCTTCAGGCTGCTGGTGGAGGCGTCGTCGTTCCACACGCGTCCGGCGTCCAGAAACCCGTAGAGCTGGTAATCATCCACCGCGTCCCACTGCATGGGCCTGTTCCACTGGATTTCCGCCTTTCCGGCGATACCCTGGTCTCCCACAATTTCCGAGGGGTCATAGCCCCGCCCGATATTCATGCCGCCCACGCCGAATTCTTCCGCGCTGAGCAGCGCACCGGAGGAAAGCTGGCCCCGCGCGCCGAGCAGGAGGTTAACCCCCGGCACGATGCGTTGCAGTCTTTGGATATCGGCGTTGATTTTGGTGAATTCCGGATCTCCCAGCGGGCGGGAAAGATCGGTGTCGCCCTCGTTGCTGGCGCCGAAAATATCAATCCCCTGGCCGATCTCGACATCGGCGGAGTTGATTCCCGCCCCGAAGATCGTGTCCATGAGCTCATAACGGCCACCAAGGCGTTGGGGGCGG
>JAIOYC010000093.1 GCA_021741325.1 Alphaproteobacteria bacterium | reverse complement strand
GGGCCCGTTTAAAACGCCGCTCCAGAACCTCGCGCATCATTCCGTAATCGTCGGACGCTCCGGCTTCCCGGATGTTGAACTTGCGGTAGGCGTTCTTCTGGAATCCATCGGGCCCGGCGACGATCATCCCCCCCACCATCTTGTCGCCCGCCGTATGGCTGTTGTCGTAGACCTCGATCCGCACGGGCGCTTCCTCCATCCCCAGCAGGACGGCCAGATTCTCCCGCAGGCCCTTCTCGCCCGCGCGTTGCGCCACCTCAAGCTCCAGAGCCATTTCCGCGTTGCGCTGGGCGAATTCGACGATCTTGCGGCGTTTCCCGCGCACGGGCACGGAAAGCCTGACCATTTTGTCGGCTTTCAGGCTCAAGGCCTCCGCCAGAAGCGCCTGCTCGTCCACAGCGCCGCTCAGGAGGATCTCCGCCGGGACGGGCTTGTTCTCATAAAATTGGGCCGTGAAGGTGGCCAATATCTTCTCGGAGGGGTCTTCCGGGGCATGACGCGGAAAATAGGGACGGTTGCCATAGCTTTGGCCGCCGCGGAAGAAGAAGACCTGCACGCAGCTGCGCCCATGCCCCCGGGCCAGGGCGATCACATCCGCGTCCCGCAGATCCTCGGCCTTGATCCCCTGCACCGCCTGCACCGCGCTGAGCGCCCGGAGGCGGTCGCGGTACAGCGCGGCGGTTTCATAGTCCTGGGCCACGCTGGCCGTCTGCATCGCTTCCGCCATGGTCTTCTGCAGGGCGCGGCTTTTCCCCTCCAGGAAGGCCCGCGCCTGCGCGGTCTGCGCGGCATACTCATCCTTGGAGACCAGTCCCACGCAGGGCGCCGTGCAGCGCTTGATGTGATATTGCAGGCAGGGCCGCGTCCGGTTGCGAAAGACCGTATCGGCGCAATTGCGCAGCAGAAACACCCGCTGAAGCAGGGCAATCGTGCGGTTCACCGATCCCGCTTCCGCGAACGGGCCGTAATAATCGCCCTTGCGCTTTTTCGCGCCGCGGTGGCGGGTCAGAAGAGGAAAATCATGATCCCCGGTGATGAGGATATAGGGGAAGGATTTATCGTCCCGCAGAAGGATATTGTAAGCGGGCTTAAGCTTCTTGATGAGGGTGGCCTCCAGAAGCAGGGCCTCCACCTCTGTGTGCGTGTGCACGAACTCCATGGCGCGGGTCAGGCTCACCATCCGCCGGATGCGCTCCGGCAGGGCCGCTGTGCGCGTGTAGGAGATCACCCGGCTTTTGAGCGCGCGGGCCTTTCCGACATACAGAGCGTCGCCGTGCGCGTCCAGCATCCGGTAAACGCCGGGCGTGTCGGGGAGAGTCCGCGCGGCCTCCCGGATAATCTCTGTCCCCGCTTCGAAAGCGGGCGGCGATACGTTATCCGTCATAAAAAGGATCTAGCGCATTCCCCCCGGCGTGTCACGGGCCACGGGGTTTCAATTGGTGTTAAAGCCGCCCAGATGATTTTTCAGGGCAAAAAATTGCTTGGGCTCCAGATTCTTTACACAATAATCCGCAATACGCTTCGCGAGAGGCGGAACAATCACCTTCACGTTGAAAACTTCCTGATCGGTGTAAGCTGGCGCGACAGAACGGCTCGTGAGAAATGTTTTTTCCAGATCCTTAAGCGGCCCCAGCCCCGTGACTTTCCATCTTTGATCCGTATTCGTATCATCGGTCGTGGCAATGAAGAGCTCATTGATCCTCACCTGAATAAGCGGTGTATCCCGCGTAATCACCTCGGGCTCGACAAGGGACGATTTTTGCTCCAGAAGATAGGCGAATTCGGCAGAAAGCCGCTTGGTATCGGCAAGGGACATTATAATACTCCATATCTATTTTTGTTTTACAGATTATATATCTTTCGGCTCAAAAGTACAGAAGAATTTTCACCTGAAAACCGGATCTTTTATCAGGCGCGCCAGAGAGGTAGGATCGTAGAAGGAAATACGGGGGAACACCCATGAAGAATGCTATTAATCCCTTCCTGCGCGAACTTCCGGGGCTGGACCCCGCCACCGCCTTCGAGGGGCTGCAGGACCGCCCCTGGAGCCTTTGGCTGGACAGCGCGGACCGCGCCCATCCCCGGGCCTTGTATTCCTATATCCTGTGCGACCCCGCCGAAACGGTGGAGGCCAAGAACGGGCGCATTACCATCACCACCCGCGAGGGCAGAAGAACGGACGCGCAGGGTGATCCATTTGAAATTCTCCAGAATCGCCTGAACGCGCGGAATCCCCCGCCCGGCGCGAAGGGTGCCCCCCCCCTGCCCGCCGATCTGCCCCCGTTCCGGGGCGGGGCCGCCGGGCTGTTTTCGTATGATCTGGCGCGCGGCCTGGAAACCCTGCCCTCGCGGGCAGCGGACAACCCGAACCTGCCGGACATGGCCGTGGGGATCTACGACCAGGTTCTGGCCTTCGAGCACCGGAGCGGCAAGGCCTGGCTTCTCACGCACGCCGCAACGGAAAAGGAAGCCTCTCAAAAGAAGAAGCGTTTCCTGACCCGCATGAAGTCTCCTCGTCGGGCGCTGGCCGCCGACGCAGGCCAATACTCTCCAATTCTGTTGACCTCCAACTTCACCAAGGATGCCTATAAGGAGGCGGTCAGCACCGTGATCGCCTACATCCGCGCGGGAGATCTCTTCCAGGCGAACCTGGCACAGCGTTTTGAAGCCAAGCTGCCCTCCGGCTTCGATCCCTTCGCGCATTACCTGCATTTGCGCCAGGTTAATCCCGCCCCGTTCGCGGCCTATATGAATCTGGGAGAGGTCAAGATCGCCTCGGCCTCCCCCGAGCGCTTCCTGACATTGCGCGACGGGCGGGCAGAGAGCTGGCCCATCAAGGGCACCATGCCCCGTCATGCGGACCCTACGTTGGATCACGCGGCGGCGGCAGCACTGGGGCGCAGCGAGAAAGACCGGGCGGAAAACATCATGATCGTGGATCTCCTGCGCAACGACCTTTCGAAGGTTTGCACACCGGAGAGCGTGGAGGTGGAGGAGCTGTGCGCCCTGGAGAGCTTCACAGGCGTTCACCATCTGGTGTCCGGGATCACGGGATTTCTGCAGAGCGGCAAGACCACCATAGACCTCCTGCGCGCCTGCTTTCCCGGAGGATCGATCACCGGGGCGCCCAAGATCCGGGCGCTGGAGATCATCGAGGAGCTGGAGCCCACCCGACGCGGCCCTTATTGCGGCGCGCTGGGATATGTGGGGTTCGACGGGAGCATGGACACCAGCATCCTGATCCGCACACTTATTTATGACGGCCAAACGGTCAGCCTGCAGGCCGGGGGGGGGATCACGGCGGAGTCCCATCCAGACGCGGAATACCAGGAAACGCTGGATAAGGCCGCGGCGATCCTGCGCAGTTTCGAGCCGTAAGTTCCGGTATATAGTCCGTTCGCCAAAATTCCGGGAGGGGTGGGGGATCCCCTTTGATTTTTCAGCATTTTCTTTCACTTCGTTCGCGGCGCGGCATCGCGTTTTTCCTTTCATTTTCCTCGATCGAAGGGTTATTATAGGATATAATTCCTATTTTGTCAAGGATGTCTTGAAAAGGAGGCGGCGGAGAAGGCAGGAGAGGACATTTTTGAAACTGAGCCACTACCATAAAAAAGCCCCGTTTCCGGGGCTTTTTAAAATTCTTTGCAGCAAGGCCCTTAGAGAGCGCGCGATCCGCAATTCGCGGTGGCGGAGAGATCGGCTTCCGGATCCGCGCCGCCAAAGCTGTAGGTGGAGGATTGTCCGCTGGCCGCCGCATTGGCGCTCTCGCTCCAGCAGGAAACTTCCTCGCCCCCGGCCGCGGGTTCGATATCCTGCGGGTTTTGGGGCTCGCCGCCTTCTTCCTCGCCGGCAGCGGGTTCGATATCTTCCGGACCGCCCGCGAAGGGCGTGATCCCGCCCAGGTTGTTCGCGCTGAGCTGCACCGGCGGCAGGCCGTTGATCGTGACATTCACGCCACGTTGGCTGCCCCCGAACGCACCGAACTTGCTGAAGAAGTCTTCAATGTTGTCCAGGCCCGCCGTCTGCGGGAATCCGGTGAAGATCTGGCCGCGTCCATTCACCAGCGCGTCATCCGCGTCAAAGAGGCGATCCTCGATGAATTTCAGGGTTGAAGGCGGCAGGGACAGGCCGGGGAAACTGGCCGGAACAATCGTGTCGTAGCTTGCGAACAAACCGTTCAGAAGAACCGGCGCGCCGCCCGAGAGGAAGGAGCCGTTCTCCAGCCGGATATAGAAGCTTCCCAGATCGGTGAAGCCCGTAAATTCGGTGGATCCGAACGTGTTGTTCACCAGCGCGAGACCGGCCGGATTTTCTAAATCGGCCACATCGAACTGATAGCCCACGCGACCGCCGACCCCGCCGGAATTGACAAGGTTGGGGCGTGTCAGGTCGCTCATGTCGATCAGGCCGCTTTCAAAGCGCGCGCCCACGGGATTGTCCGTCAGCGTGTTGCCCTGGAAGCCGGCGTAGCCATTGTACGCGCCCGAAATCAGAACCCCGTTGAGCAAGCTGCCGGAGACGGTGTTGTCGCTCAGATCCAGGGCGTCAAAGCCCTCGACCTGAATGCCATCCGCGCCGGAATCGCTTACATCGTTGTTCGTGACCACAAAGACGAAGGGCGGAAGTTCTTCAACCGGGCCTTCGGAATCGCCCACGAGGAAAATTTCCTCGAAGGGGCCTTCTTCAGGTTGGGAAGGTTCGGAGGCCCCGAAGCCCGCATAACCCAGAACCGCGATCCCGTCATCGAGCGCACCGGATATGGTGTTGGTGTCGACCAGAAGGCCCGATACGCCCTCGATGTCGATCCCGTCGTCTCCGGCGGCGGTCACGGTGTTGTTCGTGACATCGGCGGATGTGATGAGGAAGTAAGGCTCCTTGTAGTCGCCGTCCAGCCAGCCGTTCAGGATGTGAATACCATCCGCGCCCCACTGGTCAACGCCGCCTTCGTGTCCGGTGTTGGAGATCTGGTTGCTGTCCACGAGAACATTGCCGCTCCAGAGAATTTGGATGCCGTCATCAGCCACGGTGTCGACCCTGTTGCCCACGATTTCCACGCTGTAGACGTCGCCGTCTTCAAGTGCGCCTAGAAGTTTTGGGCCCGAGAACGGGCCGTAGCCGTCCGCATAGACATTGCGGACATGGATGCCGTCCCCGCCGGAACGGCTGGGATTGCCGAAGCCGACATCCATGATCGTGTTGGAGGCGATCCGGGTGCGCCCGGCGTCTTCAATCTCGATTCCGTCATCGGAAGCGTGCTCGATCTCGTTGTTCGTGACCAGAACCGCGTATTCCTCGACGTTTTCATCAATCGTCGTGCCGGAATATTCCCCGCCATGGACATCTTCGACATGGATCGCGTCGGCGTTGTCATGGAAGCCATGGTTGAAGAAGAAATCCAGCAACCCGTTCCAGCCGTATCCGTAGCCAACATTGTAGATGTGGTTCGTGTCGATAAGGGCGGATTCGGAGTCGAGAACCTCGATCCCGTCATCGCCGGTGCCGTCGACGGTGTTGCCCGTGATTTCAACGGCGTAGCCATAGGGACCGACTTCGGAAATGCCCGGAGAAATGTGGAAGCCGTTAGAGATGCCGGCCACATGGATGCCGTCTCCGCCGGAGCGGTCGCCGGCGGCGCCCACATCTTCAATGGTGTTGCCGGAAATCCGCGTGCGGCCAGAATCAAGAACCTCGATCCCGTCATCGGACGCCGTGTAGATTTCGTTCGCGTCCACGACAACCGCGAAGGGGTCTATGTAGGGACCGCCATGGATTTCGCCGCTGATTTCCACTTTAGCGTCCCTGGTGTTCTGGCCGACATTGCCGATATGGATCCCGTCGGCGTTGTCATTGCCGGAGCCGAAGATGAAGTCGAGAAGGCCGTGGCCCGCGCTGCCGATATCGCTCAGAATGTTGGTTGCGACATAGACGGACGGCGCGTTGAGGATTTCAATCCCGTCATCCTGCGTGTTGTCGATCATGTTGCCGGTCACGTTGACGGCGTAGCCGGAATAGCCTTCCTCAGATCCGCCGGAAACATAGCCCTCCGGAGCATCGCCGGACGCGGGCTCGATATCGCGAATGTGAATGGCGTCACCGCCACGTTCACCGGTATTGCCCAAACCGGAATCCGTGATTGTATTGCCGGAAACCAGCAGGCTGGCGGAGGCTTCGTGGATTTCCACCCCGTCATCGCCGCTGCCATTCACGGTGTTTCCAACCACGTAGAGATTGTGGCCCGTATTCTCGTAGGAGGACCCGTAAACATCATGGACGTGGATACCGTCATGGCCGTCATACTCCACGCTGTAGGGCGCGGGGACGTAGCTCATGAGGACATCCGTCATGTCCTGGCCGCTCCAGAGGTCGCGGCGGGTGGGCAGATTATCGCCTGTGCCGAAGAAACCGCTCTCATCGTCAAACGGACCCTTGGTCAGGAGGCTTCCCAGGCTGCTGTAGCCCTTGATTTTTGTGATGTCCAGACCGGAATCGGACACGGTATTCCCGCCGATAATGGTCACGCCGCCGATATCGCCCGCGAAAATGCCGTGACCGCCCGAAGCCGCCACATCATTGTCGACAATCTCGACCGTCAGGCCCAGCGGGCCTGTGCCTTCGATATCCTCGACGCGGATCCCGTCGCCGTCGCCCCAATTCCAGGTAAAGCGGGGACCAAAGAAGCTCTTGGTGGGCGGGCCGAAGGCCGGAGCGATCGTACCGGATGCCAGGCCGTTCACGAATTCAATCGTGCCGGTCAGCTCATCGCCCATGCCGGTCATGAAGGTGTCGTTGTTCGCGATGCGCACAGGGCCGGAATTACGGACGTAAATACCGTTTTTCGCCATCATGGCCACATCGTTGCCGTCCACATTCACGGACCAGCCGTAATCGCCGTGGCCTTCCGCGCCCAAAAGCCTCAGAGGGACGTCGGATTCACCGTCAATGCCCGAAATCAGAATGCCGTTGCCGCCGGCCAGAAGAACGCGGTTGTCGAACACACCCGCATAGGAAGAATTGCCGTTCCGGCTCCGGATGTAGATCCCCTCGCCGCCGGTCATGGACACGGCGTTCCCGGT
>JAIOYC010000092.1 GCA_021741325.1 Alphaproteobacteria bacterium | reverse complement strand
TATAGGAATGCTAGATGATCTTCAAAGGATCAGGCAGTCAATGACTCCAGAGAAATGGGACGGTTTTGTAGAGAAATGCCAGGAGCATCTGAGCCAGCGCTCCCCAGGGGAATCTCCTCCCCCCCTACCCGGCCCTAACTAAGCGGCCAGAGCATCCGGATCGGGATTGAAGGAGAGCTTCAGGGAATCCGCCACGTTTTTGTGCGTGACCTCGCCCTTGCAGATATTCAGGCCGTTCCGGAAATTCACATCCCCATTGAGCGCCTTGCGCCAGCCCTTATCCGCCAGGCGAAGCGCGTAAGGAAGAACAGAATGATTCAACGCCAGCGCAGAGGTCAGCGGCACCGCGCCCGGCATGTTCGCCACACAATAATGCACCACCCCGTCCACGACATAGGTTGGGTGATCGTGCGTGGTCGGTTTGCTGGTTTCGAAGCAGCCGCCCTGGTCGATGGCGATATCCACAAGCACCGCGCCCGGCATCATGGTGGACAGCATGGGCTTGGTGATGAGCGTCGGAGCCGAAGCGCCGGGGATCAGAACCGCGCCGATCACGAGGTCTGAGGTCTGGATATAGCGCTCGATCACATCGGCGCTGGAATAGACGATATCGGCGCGGCCCTGGAAATGCTCGTCCAGGAAGCGCATCCGGGGATTTGATTTTTCCAGAATGGTCACGCTCGCGCCCAGGCCCACGGCCATTTGCGCGGCATGGAAACCGGAGACACCGCCCCCGATGATCAGGACCTCGGCAGGCTTCACGCCCGGCACGCCACCGATCAAACGGCCTGTGCCGCCCTGGTGTTTTTGAAGGCTGTAAGCTCCAACCTGCACGGCCAGGCGCCCAGCGATTTCGCTCATGGGCTCCAGCAGCGGCAGGGAGCGCCCGTCCGGCCCCGTCACGGTTTCATAGGCGATCGCGATACAACCGGATTTCATCAGGCCCGTGGCCTGTTCGGGATCGGCGGCCAAATGCAGATAGGTGAAGAGAACCTGGTCTTCACGCAGCATCTTGATTTCGGAGGGCTGGGGTTCTTTGACCTTGACGATCATTTCGGCCTTTTGGAAAACCTCAGCGGCGGATTTCGCGATCTTCGCGCCTGCCTTGATATATACATCGTCCGTGAAGTTGATCGCCGCGCCCGCGCCCGTCTCGATCAGAACTTCATGCCCCAGGCGCACAAATTCCTTTACAGAGGACGGAACCAGCCCGACCCGGTATTCGAGTGTCTTGATTTCCTTGGGTACGCCAATCAGCATGGAAGAGTCTCCTTCATGTGGAATGATGCCGCGATACTAGTAATCCTGAACACAAAGGCAAGCATTTTTTGCCCTGCACCGCGAAAAGCGGAGCGACCTTTTGAAGCAAACTCGTTTTTTCCGGATTTCGACAAAGAACCCATTTCCTTTCTTAACTATTTCTTAATATATATTGACTATTTCTTAATATATATTGTCATAGTATTAAGATGGGTTTAAAGGGAAATAATCATGGCGCAGGACGAGCAGACCGATACCGGCCCCTTTGAGGCCGTCTCCTCCCTTTCGGTGGTTCCCCCGCACGCGCAAACGCCAGGACTCACCCTTGGAAATTTTATCAGGGGGCTTGAGCTGGGCTTCAGCACCGATAAAATGCTGTATACGCAAAAATCGCTCCGCCTTTCCGATCACTTTGTACTGACAGCCGGCCTGGAAGATCTAGAGCCGGGAGGAAAACCCGTTCTTGTCACCGCAGGCGTGAGAGTGCACTACCCCAACGAAACGGATCAAACGAGGCTGAAGATCAAATTCAACCACTTCACCCAGTCCGAAGAGATTTCCCACACCCACGGACGCCTTACCCTGGAAGCAGAGGGAGGATACACAAAACGCTATGGAAGCGGACTTCTAAGCCATCACGCCGGAGAAAAAGGATTCCTGCGCGGCGCGTTTACCGTGGAGCTTATTCAGAAACCGGATATTGAACTTCATGCGGGCGTTCAAGTGGAGAAATATGAAGAAGAATCCGCCAAGGTTCTGCCCGCGATTAATATAAAATACACCTTCCGGTAAGGCGGGAGACTGAAGCTCTAAAGCCCCGCTAGCAGGACGTATTTCATCTCCACATATTCATCCAGGCCGTATTTCGAGCCCTCGCGGCCCGTGCCGGATTCCTTGATGCCGCCAAACGGCGCGACCTCGGTGGAGAGGATGCCGGTATTCACCGCCACCATGCCGTATTCCAGCGCCTCGGCCACGCGCCACACGCGGGCCATGTCCTTCGCGTAGAAATACGAGGCCAGCCCGTATTCCGTGTCGTTGGCCTGCGCGATGACCTCTTTTTCATCCTTAAAGCTGAACAGGGGCGCCACAGGGCCGAAGGTTTCCTCGCAGGAGATTTTCGCAGCCTTCGTCACGCCGGTCAGAACCGTGGGCTCGAAGAAAGAGCCGCCCAGTTTGTGGGGCTTGCCCCCAACGGCAACAGTCGCGCCGTTTTTCACGGCGTCCGTGATATGTTCCTTGACCTTTTCGAGGGCGGCCTCGTTGATGAGGGGGCCGATGGTGATCCCGTCTTCCAGCCCGTTGCCGACGCGCAGGGCCTTCACCGCCGTTACATATTTGGCGGCGAATTCATCGTAGATGCTCTCCTGCACATAGATCCGGTTGGCGCACACGCAGGTCTGGCCCGCGTTGCGGTATTTGCAGATGATCGCGCCCGCCACGGCGGCGTCGACATCCGCGTCCTCGAAGACGATGAAGGGCGCGTTGCCGCCGAGTTCGAGGGAAAGCTTTTTTACATTGTCCGCGCACTGGCGCATGAGGGTCTTGCCGACCTCGGTCGAGCCGGTAAAGGAAAGCTTGCGGACGGTCTTGTTCTCGCACAATTCCTTGCCCACGGCGCGGGAATCCTTGCTGGTGATGATGTTCACCACGCCGGGGGGCACCCCGGCTTCCTCTGCCAGCGCGGCCAGCGCGAGGGCGGAGAGCGGCGTTTCCCCGGCGGGCTTGCAGACGATGGTGCATCCGGCGGCCAGCGCGGGGCCGACCTTGCGGGTGATCATGGCGGAGGGGAAATTCCACGGCGTGATGGAGGCGCACACGCCCACGGGCTGCTTCAGCACGAGGATGCGGGATTTCGCGATGGGGCTGGGGATGATGTCGCCGTAGGCGCGCTTGCCCTCCTCCGCGAACCATTCCAGAAAGGCGGCGGCGTAGCGGATCTCGCCCGCGGCCTCCGCCAGCGGCTTGCCCTGCTCCAGGGTCATGATCGTGGCAAGATCGTCCACGTTTTCGATCATTAAATCATGCCATTTGCGGAGAATCGCGGCGCGGTCCCTGGCGCTTTTCGCGGACCAGGCGGGCAGCGCCTTTTCAGCGGCCTCGATGGCCTGTTTCGTTTCAGCCACGCCGAGATTGGGGACGTTCCCCACGACGGAGCCATCGGCGGGGTTGGTGACGGGGAAGGACTGCGCCCCGGCGATCCATGCGCCGTTGATCCAGGCCTTGTCTTTGAGAAGAGAGGGATTGCGGAGTTTATGAGCCATGGGGATTTATATACCGCCCCGCCCCGCGAAATCCAGCCCCCGGCTTTCTATGTCTGAGAGAATTCGATAGGCCTCGTTTTCAAACGGCTCAGGAGCGCGATTTTATAACCCGTCTCTGAATTATCGAAGGTCAGGTCCGACACGATCGGCCCGCCCTTGACCAAGGGGGCGGAAAAAACGGTCTGCATCCCGTTGGACGAGAGAAAGGAGCCGTCGGTGTAGTTATGATCCCCATCCCAAACGCCCGGCGGAAAATTGGGCGTATACGTATCGTCCTGATCCATGTCGTTATAGCTCTCCGCCCCTCTCGGCATGGCCGCGCATGTGAACCCGACTTTGAGCGGCAAGGGTTCGCACCTGGTTACCTCGGCAACGAGAGTTCTGAGCTTGTCCTGCTGTTCCATAAATTTCGCGGAAACGCTGTCCAGTTCTTTATGAACGGGAATGGCCCTGCGCGCGCCGTTCCTATCGTGGACGGACACGCAAAATTGTCCGGAGACTTGATTGTCGTTCACGAGGGCTCGCTGGCCGGTTGTGTAGGCATAGTACGCGGTCGAGCGAACATTCAATTCTGTCTGCACGCCCTCGGGAAGGCGTTCGAGAATGCCCTCCGCCGGAAGGTTAAAGCCGGGCTTTGCTTCAGAAACAGGCGCTTCTTTTTTGGATGATTTCAGAAAACCCAACAATGCCATGGTAAATTCCTCTCATAACGCCGAAAATCCAGGTGGTTTAAAATAGATTCTTGCTTACACTTCCACATTTTTCTTTAAAGCAATGTTCGCAGCCCGTGCCGTTTGAAGTTGATAGCGCAGATTTTCAACAGGCCTTATATCTATATCTTTTGCAAAAGGCGTGTCTCCTTTAATAATTTCGTTAAATGTTTTGCGCAAACCATCCTCTTCAAATGTTAGGTTCTTATATGGAGGCGCTTCATATTCCGAAAGAGGTTTGCTCTCGAAGGTGACTTGAATACGCGGCGGGCGAACACGCCATGAATCCGTAGATATTGGTGTTTGAAGATCCTCCTTGTAGTGTTTTTTTAAAATAAGCTCGCCGGCCGCCAACTCGTCAATTAAGCTGGTTTGGGTGTTGAGAATCTCGCGCGCCGCATCTCTGCCGTAATCTTTAATCAACGCCATGGGCTGCCCGTCCAGCGAGGTTACCCAGAAATCTTTTGAAATTTTCATTTTATCCAACAGATCTGTATCATTCCCACGAAGACTAAGAGTGTGTTGCGTCAAAAAACCTGTATGGAGTGATGTCTCCGGACGTTTTTTCTTTCCGAACATTTTAATAATTCCTTTCATAGCGCAATGAAGCCAGCCCCGCTTTAATCACGGTGCTTTCCCTATGTCAATGCGTTATTTAAAAGAGATCTCAGAATCGTGTCGTGCGGGTCAGCGAGGGGAAGCAAAAAACCGCTTATCTTTCCGGTTTAGGCTGAGCCGCTTTCAAAGCCACGATTTCGTTATTTTGCTTCTTGATAATATTCAGGAGCTTGGGTTGAAAAAGCTCCGAGAGGCGCAGATTGACCGCCACGGGCTTGCCTTTCTTCGCCATATCATCGAACAGAAAACTCACATCTTGGGGTTCTTTACCAATGGCGAGTTCCTGAAAGCTCACCCGAATCTGCCGCGGGGGATCTGTCAGGAGGGGGATAACATCTTTTAAGTCTTTATATTGCTTTATAATATTTGCCGCATTCTCCTCTTCCCTAATATGCACGCAGGCAATCTTTTCGGCAGAGTGAGGAAGCGTTATATAAAATTTTCCCGAAATATCCACTTCTTTCAGATTTTCAGGTTTTATAACATCTGAAAGGCCATCTCCTTCAATTTCGTTCAAAACCCCGTCCTTGAATGGAAGGGAAAGTCGCCCCTCAAGGTAGTGCGACAGGTTCTTTTCTCGCATCCAGGTTTCGTGATCGTGGGGGGCTGGCTTGGGAGGAGACTTATTCTCGCCTTTGTCCTCTGTCTTTGTCTTCTTTTTAAAGATACTCAACATGAAAAAGACTCTCCATTCTCTCTGCGTACGGATTTTTTATCTTCAATATCCGGGAGTTATATGTGCGGATCCCGGAAACAATAAGGACCCGTTTAACCACGGTGCTTTCCCTATGTCAATAAGCTATAGAAAATCGGGATTTATGATTCCGCGGCGTTCCCGAAGGACGACAGGAGACGGTCGCGGATATCCATCACCTTCTCCATCTGCTCGAGCGGAGCCTCGTGCGCCAGAACAGTGAAAGCCCCCTGCCCGCCCAGGAATAAAATAGAGGCGGAGGAACTGGCGGAGCCTACGCAGGCCAGCTCATAGGTCTGGGCCTGGATTTCTCCCTGACGCAGGGAACGATCGGGCGAAGAGGCGAAATCCCCCGCGCAGCCCTTTTTGGCTTTTTTGAGGTAGTCCTGGACGCGCTGCTCGAAACTCGCGCCGTCCGTCATGGGCATCTGCTCGGCCGATCCGAAGACCGCGTCCGTTTTCCATTGATGAACCAGATGATCGGCACCCGAGGCCTTGTTCACCAGATGCACGCCGCCCTGAGGAGAAATCCCGGCCTTCTGGAGGAAGTTTTCAACCGACAGGCGTGGCGCATAGAGGCTTGAGGAAGCCGCCGGAGCGGGAGCGGGGGGAGGAGCGGCGGATATCGGCGGTGGCGGCGCAGCCGGAATGGTTTCGGCCACCACGGGAGACGGACGCACAGGCGCGGGCGCTTGCACAACAGGCGGAGCGGGCCGGGAGACCTTTGTTTCCTCCAGAAGCCGCCCTTCCAGCTTTTGCGCTTCGGAGGGGCCGCTATATATCTCAGGCACCTGCACGGGCGCGCGCTCGGGCAGGCGTTTCATCATGGGCGCGGGCGCCTCGGAGACCTGATCAGGCTCCGGAGTATCTTCGTCACCCGAAGCGGGCGTCATGTCGTTGAGCATTTCCGCCTGCGCAAGTTCTTGAGCCTCATCGCTTTCAGCCGGGGCGGGCTTCCGACCTGCGCCCATCACATCGCGCAGCGCATCCTCAAGCGCGGAAATCTGAGTTCCAGCTGAACGAGCGGGCGCAGCGGCGGCCTTGGAGGGAGGTGGAGCCACGGGCGCAGGTTCGGCGCGACGGACCGGAGTGGCGGCGGCGGCGAGTTTTTGGCTTTGAGACTCTTTTTGTTCCTGCTGTTTTTGTTCCTGCTCACGAAGAGCGGCCATGCGCTGGGCCTCAACTGCGCGCGCGGTTTGCTCCTTCAGCGCGATCTCCTGCGCGCGGGCCTGACGTTCGCGCTCATCCAGCCGCGTGGCGACAAGCTGTTTTTGCGCCGTGGCCTCCTGTAGATTTTCTTCGAGAGAGGCCATTTTCTGTTTCAGGTCCGCATTTTCGGCTCTGAGCGCTTCGGCCTTTTCCAGAACGGCGCTTTCATCATTGGTTTTTTCAGTCCGCACGGCTTCCACCTGACGCCGGAGCGCCTCGCGGTCCGCTTCAAGAGCGGCTAGAGTCCGCTCCTGCGACTTCGCGCGTGTTTCCGCCTCGCTTTGGCCCTTCATAGCGCCCTCGAGAGCCGAGGCCAAATCCGTGCTCTTGCGCTCCATATCGGCCTTCAAGCGCCCATTCTCCGCCGAGAGCGAAGCGAC
>JAIOYC010000091.1 GCA_021741325.1 Alphaproteobacteria bacterium | reverse complement strand
TATGCCCGCCTTGCTGGCCTCCTGCACCCTGATTGCCTATCCGTCTCATTACGGCGAAGGGGTTCCCAAATCCCTTCTGGAAGCCTTGGCCACCGGACGCGCGATTGTCACCACCGATCATCCGGGCTGCCGCGAAGCGGTAACCCATGGCGAAAACGGGCTTCTCGTCCCCGTAAAAAATCCCGAAACCACGGCGGATGCCTTGCAAAGCCTCCTCAACGATCCGCCCCGCCGCCAGGCCATGGGTAAAAATGGCCGCCGCCGCGCGGAGAATGAATTTACGGTCGAAAAAGTGGTGGAGGACACGCTGCGGATTTATGAGGATTCCAAAGAACAGGGCCGATAGATTTATTTGCATAAAAAATAATTTTCCTTTATATTTCCCTCCATGAAACAAAAAAAGAACGATAATTTTTCATTCGGGGATCACAAGATCAACCGCATGATATTTCTGCAATATATCCCTGCCACACTCATTTATGCGGGTATGGCCGCCCCAATGGCCGTGTTTCGTCTGTTTTCTATAAGCGCAGCTGCGCTGGCAAGCGCTAAGAATAAACATATAAACGATTTTTTCACTCTCCTCGGCAAACCTCTTTTTTGGCTGAAAACGAAAGGCTTGAAACTGGAAGATCCTAGCGATGAGGTTAAAGCCCTTGGGAAAAAAGTCTTTGAAAAAGCCGGACATCCTGATTTCAAAATAAAGATATACACGGGAAAAAACAAATTCTGGAAACGCGTATTTAATGCCTCGGGGTTTTCTATAGGCAACAACACGATTTATCTGAAAAAAGCGGTTGTTGAAGACCATGCTGTAGAAGGGAATACAACGACGGGCTTTCACCCCAGAGGGCTTAAGGCCCTTATCGCCCATGAAACCGTGCATCTTCTCAAGAGAGATATGAGTGGATTGGTGCTCAGCAAGATACCCTTAGCGATAGCGCTCTCAAATGTATTCTCCTTCCACAAAAACGCGGCTGATCTTCTCTGGAGCCTTCCCCATGCTGCCGCCCAGATTTTAGCCTCCTTATACGTGACCAGACGGAAAGAAGAACGAGCAGACGTTATTGCTGTCAGACTGACCGAAGATCCTGTAGGAATGCTGATGTTCTATCGTTATTCAGGGGATAAAATTTATAAGGAACCGTCGCCGATCAAGCGGATTCTCAGAACTCATCCGCGTGACAAAGACGCCATCATGAATATTGTCAGGACATTCAATATGGAAGCAAGAACCGAGAAATATGAAGAAAACGGGTTAGTAGTGACGATCCTCAAAGATACTCTATACAACACCGGAGAAATTCTTTTCCTCGCAAACGACGAAAGACCGAAACCTACGGAAAAATTAAACCACGCTCACTCCCCCTCATAACCTTTTCAAACACCAGGAACGTCTGCCGCCGCCCCGCCGCCTGTCCCTTGCGCGCGAATCTCGTCTCTATCCATTCCGCAGGCGGGGTTTCCCAGTCTTTTTTGGAGCGCGCGGTCCAATGAAAGGCCGGATGGACTGATGTCTGCGCGACCATCCAGCCGGCCAGCTCATCGACATCTGTGGCCAGAACCAGGCGCCCGCCGGGATTTAAAACACGCGCGAATTCATCGAGATTTTCCGCGTTTACAATCCGGCGCTTGTGATGGCGGGTTTTGGGCCAAGGATCGGGATTAAGAATGTAGATCGTGCTCAAGCACTCATCAGGCAATGCCTGAACCAGAAAAAGCGCGTCGTCCATCAGAACCCGGATGTTTTCATGCCCGCGCTCCGCGACGATCTTCAGCAAGGAAGACATGCCGTTGATATACGGCTCCGCGCCCAAAAAACCCGTGCCGGGAAAACGCTCCATAAGCGCGGCCAGGTGCTCCCCGTCCCCAAAACCGATCTCCAGCCGGTAATCCTCATACGGGCGACCGAACAGGGTTGGCAGGTCTATTTTGCCTTTCAAAGTTTCCGGGGATACAGACAAGGAAGGCAGAAGAGTCTCCAGGGCGGCCATGCGCGCGCCCTTCAAGGGCCGTCCCAGCCGGCGGCCATAAACACGCCTTTTGGGAGAATCAAATTCGGAATCCATGGAAAATCTAGCCCCAGGCCCGCTCGGCGTTGTGGAGGACGATAGGCTCCTCACCCGCTCCGCGCGCCTGCACGGTTCCGATCTGACAGACCGTCTCCCCGGCCTCCGAGAGAATTTCCTGTATCCGCCCAGCGTACTCTGGCGCGCACACAGCGGCCAGGCCGATCCCGCAATTCAAAGTTGTGGCCATGTCATGAAGACCTAACCCCCCTGCCTCTTTAATCCACCGGAAAGCGGGCGGCAGATCCCACGTGGCGGCATCAATATGAGCCGTCACACTGTCCGGCAGAATACGGGGAATATTTTCGATCAGACCTCCGCCTGTTATGTGCGCCATGCCCTTGATGAGCGGATATCCCGCTTGATCGCTTTCCTTTAGCACCGCCAGAAGCGGCTTGACGTAGATCCGGGTGGGGACCAAAAGAGCCGTGCCAAGCTTTGTTTTCTCCTTCAGAAAGGGAGCCGGCGAATCATAGGTCAGACCCGCCTTGCTCAAAACATGCCGCACCAGCGAAAACCCGTTGGAGTGAAAACCGCTCGAGGCGAGACCCAAAATGACATCGCCCGGCTTTATACGTTCGCCGGTCAGAACACGGCTGCGCTCCACAGCGCCCACCGTGAATCCCGCCAGATCATAATCGCCGGGGGCATACAGGCCCGGCATCTCCGCCGTTTCTCCGCCAATCAGCGCGCATCCGGCCTGGATGCATCCTTCGGCCACGCCCGCGATCACGGCTTCGGCGGTGTCGTTGTCCAGTTTCCCGGTCGCGAAATAATCCAGAAAAAACAAAGGCTCCGCGCCCTGCACCACGATGTCGTTCACGCACATGGCCACGGCGTCGATTCCGATCGTGTCATGGAGTTCGGTTTCTATAGCGATCTTGATCTTGGTGCCCACCCCGTCGGTGGAAGACACCAGAACAGGATCCGTAAATCCCGTCTGCTTCAGGTCGAAAAGAGCCCCAAAGCCCCCGATGCCCGACATCACGCCGGTGCGCGCGGTCTTGGCCACATGGGGCTTTATCCGGTCGATCAGACCGGCGGCGGCTTCTATATCAACTCCGGCTTCTTTGTAAGCGCTGTCTTTCATGGTGCGTTATCCCTTTGACGGCGTTATAACAGTGTGCTTTCATGAAAACAAACGAGATTTCATCATGCTCCGCAAGCTTTTCCCGCTCTTCCTTCTGATCCTCGCCCTGGCGCCGCTCACGCCGTGCGCTCAGGAACAGATTCTCCAGGCAGAAATCTCTCTCTCAGCCCCCGTTGCGCCCGAATCCCCCTTCACAGTTTCAGGCGTGACCGTGGACATCACGGCCGCCAGCGCCCTGGATGCGCGCGCGCAAGCCTTTGAGAAAGCCCAGCAGGAAGCCTTTACCATTCTGGCGCAGCGGGTAGGATCTCCGGGCGCGCCCCCTCCTCCCTCAGCGGCCATTTCCACTTTGATTCAGGATTACGAAATCACGAATGAGAAGCTTTCTGCCGTCCGCTATATAGGAACCTACACATTCCGCTTCCGGGAGCGCGCGGTAAGGCAGTATTTTGGAACCATAACACTGGCCGCGCCCGTGCCCGATCCGGATGCCGTTCAACCGCTGGAGGGAACCACGACCGCCCCGGCCCAAGTCTCCCAGAGCGGAACACTTCTCATCCTGCCCTTTTTGCAACGGGGCCAGGCCGCCACGATCTGGTCTCCCTTCAACAGCTGGATGCAGGCTTGGAGCCGGGCCGGTACGCTGGATGGCCTGACCCTGCCCATGGGGGATATCCAGGACGTGCGCGATATAGGAGATTCGCAGGCGCTTAATTACAGCGAACATGGACTCGACGCCATGCTGGCCCGCTATGGCGCGCAGGAAGCCGTCTTGCTTGTCGCCGTTCCCGGCACGGCCGAGGGAGCGCCCCTGAGCATCCAGATATATAGAACCGATAGAATCGGCCCCGAATTTGTAACGTCCCTGGAAATTCCCGGAGGCTCCATGGACCACGCGATCTCTGAAGTCAGGACGTTTCTCACGGGCAACTGGAAGGCCGCGCGTTCCTCCGCCCCTGCGGGGCAATCTGTTGATTTTCTGGTTCAGGTGCCGCTGCGGACTTTAAAGGAATGGACGCTGGCCCAAAGAGCCCTGAGCCGGGTGCAGGGCGTTGAGGATGTCGTCGTGCGCTCTCTCTCGCCGAAAGGGGCGGAGCTCAGCCTGAAATTCCGGGGCCCGCCGGAGGGAATGGCCACCGCGTTTCAGCAGGCAGGCCTCAATCTGCGCCCGCCCGAAGCCGGGGGGCAAATCTACACCCTGTATCCCGGAGGAAGCGCGCCCTCCTATACGCAGAAATTCTAGGCTTTTTTCGGCTTCCGGAACCTTTTTAAATTAAAACAGCGCGCGTCATAAAAAATAAGTAAGAGAGATTCCCCCTGTGAAAGCCGCCTCCCAAATTCCCCTCGATTTCGAAACCCGGCCTGCGCTGGGCCGGGAAGATTTTCTGATCGGCCCGGGCAATAAAGACGCGGTGGCCTGGATAGACCGCTGGCCCGAGTGGCCCGCGCCCGCCTTGATCCTGACCGGTCCGGCGGCAAGCGGCAAGACCCACATGGGCGCAGTCTGGCGAGATCGCACGGGCGCGGAGTCCGTGCGTCCCGACCGGCTTCTTTCCGAAACTCCGGAAGAGTTCGCGCGCGCGGGACGAAATCTTCTCCTGGACGGGCTGGATCCCTGGCTGGGGGACCGCGCGGCGGAAACGGCTCTGTTTCACCTCTATAATATCTTCAAGGAGGAAGGCCGAACCATTTTGATCACGATGCGGATGGCGCCCTCCCATGTAGAGTTTGCCCTGCCGGATCTGGCCTCGCGCCTGCGTGCCGCTCCGGTGGCGGCGGTTCATCCGCCGGATGAACGCCTGCTGGCCTCGGTCCTCATCAAGCTGTTCAGCGACCGGCAATTGATCGTGGGCAACGATGTGATCCGCTATGTGCTGCCCCGCATGGAGCGCTCCTTCGCCGCCGCCCGCGACATCGTCGAAAGCGCCGACCGGCTGGCCCTGTCGCAAAAACGCCCTATCTCCGTGCCGCTGCTGCGGGAAATACTGGCGGGGATGCAGGGAGAGTGAGCGCTAAAAAAGAGAAAAATGGACCGGTTCTGTTGCGAGGCCCGGTCCCAGCCCCACCCGTTCAGGTTAATGAACGGGAATTGATTGTAGCGTCAAAAGTGCCCAATTAGGCGGCTTTACGACCTTCACCAGCGACAACAACGTTGTCGTTAGCGGCTACGAACTGATAGTTGTCATTTGCAACTATAAGATTGGCCCGGTAACGGCGGAGACCATGCCGAACGCCGCAAAACACCTTTACTACGTGTGTCGATCCTGTTTCGACCCCACCCGCTTCCGCCCAGGGCGGAAACTGGTGGAGTCGCCGGGTACTGCCCCCGGGTCCACGACGTCTATTCCGCATCCGCGTTTCGCGTCAAAGCTGACAAGCAGCTCTTATAGTATAGCGCAAATCAGGAAAATTTCAAGTAAACCCCGAAGGGTTTTGTGTCGCGGGAGGAAGAAATGGTGGCTCTGCGGTGATTTGAACACCGGACCAAAGGATTATGATTCCTCTGCTCTACCGCTGAGCTACAGAGCCACAAGGCAAGATTTATAGGGAGATTGCAAAGCGGGATCAAGCTTTTTTACAAATTCAGCCTGCCCACCCGAAAGGGGCCCCGATTCATGGTTTTTCATGAGTTTATAAATCTCCTGAACGCCGCGATAGTTTCCGCGCTGACATGGTGCTCCACCCCCTCGGCGTCCATTTCGGCGGTTTTTTCACTGACGCCAATGAATTTCAGGAACGCCAGGACGATTTCATGCCGGGCTTTGCAGGCCTGCGCCAGTTTTTGTCCCTTTTGCGTCAGGAACAGCGCGCGGTAAGGCTCGCTGTTGATCAATCCCTCCTTCTTGAGGCGGGAAACAACTTTGTTGACAGTGGAATGAGAGACGCCAAAGCGCTCCGCAAGATCAACCAACCTCGCCTCCCCCTTCGCATCGATCAGATCGGCGATCAGTTCTACATAATCTTCCGCCGTTTCCGTCTGATGCGCCAGACGGATTTTTTCAAACCACTGACGCTGGCGTCCGGGATCGACCAGTTTTAATTTCGAGGTCATCTCCCACCCTCAGTTAATAACGGTTCTCATCATGGCCTTTTAGCTTGGACTTGTCAAAGATGTTGCCATGGCTACATCTTGTATGAAAGACTACATATTAAGAAACAAGGAAAGATTTTTATGCCCTCCGTCAGCCTCGTCGAAGTCTACAGATCCGTCAAAATCCCGAAGGACGCCTCCTTCTGGCGTAAGATGTTCGCCTTTGCGGGGCCGGGTTATCTCGTGGCGGTCGGTTATATGGATCCGGGAAACTGGGCCACGGATATCGCGGGGGGCTCGGCGTTCGGCTATACGCTGCTCTCGGTTATTCTAATTTCCAACTTCATGGCCATTATTCTGCAGGCTCTGTGTGTGCGGCTCGGGATCGCGACGGGACTGGACCTTGCTCAGGCCTGCCGCCGGCAATATCCCAGGCCTGTTTCTTTCACGCTCTGGGTTTTGTGTGAAATCGCTATTTGCGCCTGCGATCTGGCTGAAATCATAGGAACCGCCATCGCGCTGAACCTTCTCTTCGGATTGCCCTTGCTGCTGGGCGTGTGCCTGACCGCGCTCGATACGCTGGTCATCCTGTTCCTTCAGAGCCGGGGATTTCGTTATCTCGAAGCCTTCATCATCGCCTTGATGCTTCTCATCGCGGGTTGTTTCGGGGTGGAGATGCTTCTGGCGCAGCCTGAAATCGGGGCCGTTCTGCAGGGGTATATTCCCAGTATGGAAATCATCCAGAATCCGGCCATGCTCTATATCGCCATCGGTATTCTGGGCGCCACCGTCATGCCCCACAATCTATACCTCCACACTTCCATCGTGCAGACCCGGGATTTCGGGAATGACACCCCTTCCCGGAGGGAGGCCATTAAATTCGCGACCCTCGATTCCACCATTGCGCTGATGTTCGCGCTCTTTATTAACTCCGCCATCCTGATTCTGAGCGCTGCGACGTTCCACACGGCGGGCATG
>JAIOYC010000090.1 GCA_021741325.1 Alphaproteobacteria bacterium | reverse complement strand
GCATTTCAGCGTAATGAAGCGTTCCGCCGCAGCGCGATCAATCCAGCGCACCAGAGGCTCTAGTCGCGTATTTTGTGTTAAAATCCCCAGCGCCCGGGTGTGCTTGCCCAGCTGCTTAAGTCCGAGCGCCGTGATAAAGCGGTAGGACGCGCTGACCGTTGCGTCACGCAGGATGATGGGCGTTTTTTCCTCGGAGAGAATGTCGTCCTCGAAATGCGGGTATCCATCAGCGGCGTTCGCGGGCAGGCCCTCTGCGCTCCATCCCTCCATCGCCTCAAAAGCTTCCTCTACCCCGGGGGCGACGATGAGATAGCGCGCGTTGAAATCAGGCAGGGTTTTCAAATACTCCAAAACCGGGTCCCAATAGCCGTCGATATTTACCAGCACCAACGGCTTTTGGTGCAACCCCAGATGCCCCCACCATAGAACTTCAAGGCATTCATCCAGGGTTCCGAATCCGCCGGGCAGGACAATCACCGCGTCCGCGCGCAGGAACATTCTCAGTTTGCGCTCCCACAGGGTGTCCACAAGGATCGTTTCCGTCAGGCGAGGGTGGATCCGCTCGCTGTCCTTGAGCTGTTTGGGAATGATCCCCGTGACCGCCGCGCCGGATTCCAGCGCGGTGTTGGCCAGCAACCCCATCAACCCGGCATCCATGCCGCCATAGACGAGCGTTTTGCCCGTTCGTCCGATCAGCGTACCCAGATTCTCGGCCACATGGCGGAAAACAGGACGCGTATGGCCCGAGGAGCCCAGATAGACGGTGAGGGTGTTCAGGGTGTTCATGACAAATGAATATCAGAGTCTACAAAGGAAGCTTGGGGCAGGGGGCGTCCATCCAATATTGCAATAGGAAGCATCCCCCGGAGTGAATTTGTAATATACAGGCCCTGCGCGTTTTGTACATCCTCGGGGAGCAGGGGAGCTTCCCGCGCGCTGTGGCGGTCCATAACAAGACGGCGGATAATACCGTCCACCGCGCCGTCCTCAAGCGGGGGGGTGATAAGCTTTCTGTCTGTCAGGACAAAAATATTTCCGATCGTGGCGCAGGCGACGCGTCCGGCATTGTTCAGCATGAGGGCTTCATTCGCGCCCCGCCTGTCCGCTTCCATCCGGGCCAGAATCGTGTCGCCGCAATGGAGGGATTTGATCCGGGAGAGCGGAGAGCCTTCATTGCGCCGTATATCATGTACGATCACCGCATGGAGGGGCGGATGCGATTCGGGCAGCGCCGCCGCACGGATCACGATCTGCGGTTGGGGGTTAGCAGGGGGAAGTATCCCGCGTTCCGCAGGGCCGCGCGTGAGGATCGTGTTAAGCGCATAACGCCCTGTGGTAAAACCATTTTGGCCAAGAAGATCTTGAAGGGTCGCTTCCCACGCGGCTTGTTCTATTTTGAGAGGAATCCTTAAAAGATTTGCGGCCCGTGAAATTCTTTCATAGTGGAGATCCGCATGGCACAGCCGGCTATCCACGGCCAGCATCGTATCGAACAGGCCGTCGCCGTAGCGGATGCGGTCGGTCGCGGTGAAGACCGGATCGCCCTCGTCCTTCCAGGCGCCGTTGTGCCAGATCAGGCTCATGCGGCCTGCTTCCCGCGGCTGTTCCAGGCGCGGGCGATGGCGGTGAAATTTTCCAGCATGGCCTGCCCATGAGGAGTCAGGATGGATTCCGGGTGGAATTGCACGCCATGAACAGGATGGGTGGTGTGCTCTAGCGCCATGATCTCGCCGTTATCGCTGCGGGCTGTGACGCGCAGGGGAGTTGAAGGCGGCAGATCCGTGATCAGCGAATGATAGCGCCCGACCGCCAGGGGCGAAGGCAGGCCCACAAACAGACCGCTTCCGTCATGAGTGATCTCCGAGGCTCGGCCATGCACGGGCTGGGCGGCACGAATGGTTGTCCCGCCGTAGGCCTCCCCGATGCATTGATGCCCCAGGCAGACGCCCAGCAGGGGAGTGTGGGGTCCGAAACGCTCGATGAGAGAGAGGCAAGTCCCCGCTTCTTTGGGTGTGCAGGGGCCCGGAGAGAGCACGATGGCTTCCGGGTTCAGACGTTCGACATCTTCCAGCGTGACGGCATCATTACGGACTACATCGCAGTCCCACCCCGTCAGCGTCAGGCAGCGCGCGAGGTTGTGCACAAAGGAATCGTAATTGTCGATCACAAGCAGCATGAGGCATTTAGAGCATAATACCCGCGTTCTGTCATCATACGCGGGCGAGAGAGCCTATGCCGCCTTCTTGAGGAAATCCGCATAGCTCATGCTCGGCCTGGGGCCGATATGGGAGATGACCTCGGCGGCGGCCAGAGCGCCCAGCCGTCCGCATCCTTCCAGATCCAGTCCCCCCTGCGTGAAACCGTAGAGGAATCCGGCTGCGAACTGGTCGCCGGCGCCGGTCGTGTCGATGAGTTTTGAAACCGGCGCGGCCTGGATATTCACACGTTGCCCGCCCGCGCGGATCACCGCGCCTTTCTCGCTGCGGGTCACCACCGCGATTTCGCAGGCGTCGCTCACGGTGGCCAGCGCGTCTTCTACGTCATCCCGCTGAAAGAGGGAGCAGAGCTCTTTCTCATTCGCGAATAGGATATCCACATGGTTTTGCACAAGATTGGCAAAATCGCTCCGGTGGCGGTCCACGCAGAACGGGTCCGACAAAGTGAGCGCCACCCGATGTCCGGCGGCGTGGGCGATTTCAGCGGCGCGGGCGAAGGCTTGTTTGGCCTGGTCGCGGTCGAAGAGATACCCCTCCAGATACGTAACCTGGGAGGAGGCAATCGTTTCTTCCGCCGCTTCTATATCCCCGGGGCTGAGCTCCACGCTGGCACCCAGAAAGGTGTTCATTGTGCGGTGCGCATCGGGCGTGACCAAAATCAGGCACCGGCCCGTCGGCGCGCCGAGCGCGAGGGGCTGGGTCGTGAATTCAAGGCCCTGGGCGCGAAGATCGCGGGTGAAGACCGTGCCCAGATCGTCTTGTGCGACCTTACCGATGAACGCGCCCTTGCCGCCGAAGGAGGCAAATCCCGCCATGGTATTGGCCGCTGAACCCCCGGAGCTTTCCGTTCTGTCTTCCATCAGGGCATAGAGTTCTTCCGCGCGGGGGCGGTCGATCAAGGTCATCGCCCCCTTTTCCATCCCGTGCAGAGCATGTTGCTGCTGGATGAAATCCTCCGAAGCGGGGGCCAGGACATCGACAAGGGCGTTTCCAACGGCGGTGACGCCATAGATGGGCTGGGACATTCTAAGAGCCTTTCTTGATTGATTCTGCGGAGGTCATTATATGTGTGCTTGTCATGACCGCAACTCAAAAAACAAAGGAACAGCTTGTTCTGGACGCTCTCGCCCTGGCGGGGGAGCAGGATTGGGGCGCCCTTACTCTGGAGGGGATCGCGGATTATGCGGGCGTGACTCTGGCGGATTTATACGCGCATTTCGACAGCAAGGCGGACATTCTGGCCGCGCTGGCGCAGATGATCGACGACCGTGCCCTTCCTGAAGGGCGCGGCGTGGCGGAGGGCAGTTCGCCCCGGGAAGAGCTGTTCGATATCCTGATGGACCGGTTTGAGGTCTTGAGTGAGTATCGCGCCGGGCTGATATCCATTTTGAATTCTTTCCGCTGCGATCCAAGGCAGGCGCTGATCGGCCTGCCGCAGGTGGCGCACTCCATGCGCCGGGTTCTGGAGGCGGCGGGGATCGAAACGGATGGCTGGCAGGGCGCGATCCGTGTGGCGGGCCTGAGCGGGATCTATCTGAAAGTCCTGCATGTCTGGATGGAGGATGGCAGCCCCGATCTTTCCAAAACCATGGCCGCCCTGGACAAGGATCTGGGCCGCGCGGAGAGCTTTATAAACGCGCTGGGGATTTAGCGTTCTTCTCTTCCTGCGGGAAAGGGTAAGAATAATACGCGGGATGACAAGTGCGAATTTACGTCCTATGATAGGCTCCATGACCGATTACGAGCGCCATTTCGCGGAGTGCATTTCCGGCATCAAGGCCGAAGGGCGCTATCGCACATTCGCCACGCTGGAACGCATTGTGGGCCGTTTTCCAAGAGCCTTGCACCATGCGCCGGACGGATCGGTGAAAGAAGTCACGATCTGGTGCGGGAATGATTATCTGGGCATGGGCCAGAACTCCAAAGTTATCGAGGCCGGAATCGACGCCATGCAGCGCACGGGGGCAGGGGCGGGCGGTACACGCAATATCTCCGGCACCACGCGCGCGCATGTGGAGCTGGAAGATTCCGTGGCCGATCTTCACGGAAAAGAGACCGGGCTGGTCTTCTCCTCCGGCTATGTGGCCAACGAAGGCGCGCTCAGCACGCTGGGGAAATTGCTGCCGGATTGCGTGATTCTCTCGGATTCCATGAATCATGCCTCGATGATCGCGGGCATTCGCGGCGGGGCCTGCGCGAAGATGATTTACCGCCACAATGATCTGGAGCACCTGGAATCCCTGCTAAAGTCTCTTCCTGTTTCCCAGCCCAAGATCATCGCTTTTGAATCCGTTTATTCCATGGATGGAGACATTGCACCGATCAAGGAAATATGCGATCTGGCGGAGAAATACGGGGCATTCACCTACCTGGACGAGGTCCACGCCGTGGGGCTGTACGGTCCGCGTGGCGGCGGCGTCGCGGAAGAACGCGGCCTGATGGACCGGATCGACATGATCGAGGGGACGTTCGGTAAGGCCTATGGCTGCATGGGCGGATTCATCACCGGCAGGCGCGCCGTGATCGACGCGATACGCTCCGTGGCGCCGGGATTTATTTTCACCACCAGCCTGCCGCCCGCCGTTTTGGCCTCCGCCTGCGCAGCGGTGGAACATTTAAAAATTTCGGGAATAGAGCGCGGGGCTCTCTGGCGCAATGTGCGGGAATTCAAGGCCAAGCTGACAGTGGCGGGCATTCCGTTCCTGAGCGGGGAAAGCCATATCGTCCCCGTCGTGGTGGGCGAGCCCAATTGCTGCCGCGAGGTCACCAACATCCTGATGACCGAATATAATTTGTACGTGCAGCCGATCAATTATCCCACCGTTCCGCGCGGGACCGAGCGCCTGCGCCTGACCGCCACGGCGGCGCATTCCCAGGAAGACATCGCCGGCATGGCGACGGCGCTTGAGGAATTGTGGAGCCCGCACCACGCCTTAAGGGCCGTGGCTTAGGGAGCGGTTTTTGAGATTTTGAAAAACATCTTGTAATCCATGAATGTTTTAGCTAAGAAAACTTAGCGCCTTATTTTTTATGGAATGGAGAAACAAAATGTTTTCGAAATCGAAAAAATTGAAAAAGCGTCCTAATTCTCTAAATAATATTCCCTATAATCCTGGGGTCGCAATCGGGGAGATTACCCAACAGAGCTGTTTATTGGCTTGGCAGAGTATTGGAAATCAACAGTTGCAAGGATTTTTAAAAAATGGCGAAGATTGGCACAATACTCCAGAATCCCGTATTTTAAAAGAGAAGCAAGACCTTCTGAATTCTGTCGCCACCCGTATAGAAAAAGACGAAAATTTCCCCGCGGCTGTGCAAAACCCTCAGCCAAGCCATATCCGGTACAATTTCTAGAGATTTCAGGCTCTGACATCCACGCTCGTTCCCCGGCTTTGGCTCAGAGGGGCGGTGCGGGCGGCCTTGTCGAGAATGGCCACAAGCTTTTCGTCCTGCTCATGGGACTGCTTGATAACGGACAGGGCGATATTCTGCTTGGTCAAGGCCGATTCGGCGGCTATCTGGGCGGGAACGGAGGTCATAAGCAAGCCCTTTTCATCTCGCGGGATCTACATCTTCCAGTATGCTACAGGAATCTTAACAAACAATAAAGAGATCCTTCCCCTGTTTTCCCCCGGTTTAAGGGGGCAAAGGGAAGGGGAGAGCCTATGCGGCGATATTGCTTAAAAATTCTTGCGCTTTATCCGGTTTTCCTGTAAGTCTACGGCGAATTTTGGTTCACCCGTAAAAAAAGATAAGAGGCCCGCCGGCTTTAACGGCTGAAACGGGGCCTTCAAGAAGGGAAAAGCGATGAATACCGTTGAAAAATTTGAATCCAGAGAGCTGGAAAAACTCCAGGCCAAGAAAACCGTGCCCGTCTTCAGCCCCGGCGACACCGTGAAGGTGAACGTCAAGGTCGTCGAAGGCACGCGTGAGCGTATTCAGGCCTATGAAGGGGTCTGCATCGCCCGCAGCGGATCGGGCATGAATGAAAGTTTCACCGTGCGCAAGATCAGCCTGGGCGAGGGCGTGGAGCGTGTATTCCCGCTGTGGAGCTCCCGCGTGGACAGCGTCGAGCTGGTCCGCCGTGGTTCCGTGCGCCGCGCGAAGCTTTATTACCTGCGCGATCGCCGCGGCAAGTCGGCCCGGATCTCCGAGCGGACCACCGGCCACGGATTCGAGCAGGAGGACATGGCTCCGGAGGCTGACGCATCCGAAAAGCCCCAGAAAAAACCACGCGCGAAAAAAGAACCAAAAGCCGCCGCCGACAAGGCTTAGGACTTGCCTGGACGTCTTCGGAGTATAGCTCTTCGGAGCTCATCCGTTGACAGCCTTCTTTTCTCTCCGTAGAATTGTAAGTCTAAACCGTTCTTCGTATAGCCGGTCTGAAACCTTGTGTTTCAGACCGGTTTTTCATGGTCGGTCTGGAAAATGGCTTGAATTTTTGTATTTAAAATGTAAAATAAAGTTCTGGCGGATAGAGGGAAATCACGATGCCCATAAGCAAAAATCCAGGAAATTCAGGGGACTTCAACAAGTCCGCGTTTAAGAATTTCTTTGTGCCCGCTTACCCTTTTGAGCGTGAAAGGCTTGAGGCGTTAGCCGATAACGGATACCTCGACGCTTATGAAGCCGCCCGCCTTGCCGAGCTGCGGGATAAAAGTCCCCGATCTTCCAAGGATCTCTTTCTCCCCATCATGCCGAACTGACCGTGGATGATTTGCGCCTGCCGACCGCTTTGTGGGTGGAAGCGCACACAAGGCAGCTGAGCGCCCAGGGCATTCCCTTCTATATCCTCAATACGGGCGCGTTGGGCGGTGGCACGGTCTTGCTGAAGCTGAACGGGCGCGAGAAGGGCATAGGCTTGTTGATCCAGCAGCGCGATGCCGATGGCGTTTTGGGGTGGGCGCACGCGCTGGGGCGCGAATCGGTGGAGGAATCCGAGGCAGACTCGTATATACAGCGCGCCGTGGCCCGCG